>NZ_JAPFQV010000067.1:0-35548 GCF_033804685.1 Micromonospora sp. RTP1Z1 | reverse complement strand
CGGGGACCAGGACGCGGCGGCCCCGGCGTTCGCCCGGGCCCGCGAGCTGGCGACCCGGTCCGGTGACGGGCTGACCCTCTCGTACGTGCTGCGGCACCTCGCCTTCGTCGACGAGGCCGCCGCCGTCGACGAGGCCGCCGGTGCGCACGGCATCCTCTGCTGGGTCGACGAGGCCCGCGTCGACCTGCGCCTCGCCTGACCGTGACGGGCGGGGGACATCGGTACGTGGCGCCGCGGAGCGTGGCGGAGGCGCAGCGCGTACAGGAGGAGTTGCGGCCGTTGGCCGACCTGGTCGGGCCGGGACCCACCGCGCCGTCGACGGTGGCCGGCCTCGACGTCGCGTACGCGGAGAGCGGTGACCGGCTCGCGGCGGCCGTGACCGTGCTGGACGCCCGGACGCTCGCCGTGGTGGATTCGGCGGTCAGCGTGGGCCGGCCCGCCTTCGGATACGTGCCCGGGCTCTTCGCCTTCCGCGAGCTGCCCGCGCTGCTGGACGCCCTGGACCGGCTGACCGTCCGCCCCGACCTGCTGGTCTGCGACGGGCGCGGGCTGGCCCACCCGCGCCGGTTCGGGCTGGCCTGTCATCTCGGCGTGGTCACCGGCCTGCCAGCGATCGGGGTGGGCAAGACGCCGCTGGTCGGCGAGTGGGACGAGCCGGCGCCGCACCGAGGTGCGTGGACGCCGCTGCGGGACGGCGGCGAGGTGGTCGGCGGGGTACTGCGTACCCGGAACGGGGTGAAGCCGGTCTTCGTCAGCGTCGGCCATCGGATGAGCCTGGCGAACGCCGTCGACCGGGTGCTGGCGCTGACCCCGCGCTACCGGCTGCCGGAGACCACCCGGACGGCCCACCGGCTGTGCCGCGAGGCCCTCGCCGCCGCCTCGGCCTGACCGGCACCCACGCCCGCTCGCGCCCCGCGGTCGATCATGCGGAGAGTCAGGGTCGGCGTCGATGGTGGACGGGGCGGCGGAGGGTGTCGCGGCACACATGCGGAGCGCTCAATGAGCGGGGGGCACGCTGACCCGGTAGTAACCTGACCGGCGGGTCCCGTCGGGGCAGGAACGGTGAGGTGGACATGTCGGTTCGGCGGCACGCGGTGCGGCTGGCCACGGTCGGCGCGATGCTGGTTGGCCTGGTGACCGTCGGAGCGTCTCCGGCGCTCGCCGACAGCGATCGGGTGGAGGTGCGCGCGGCGGACAGCTTCACCGTCGGTGGATCGCCCGGCACGGTGGCGATCGAGGTGCGCAAGCGCACCGACGGGTGCGTGCTGCTGCGTACCGCGCTGGGCCTGCGGCTCGACGGCGTCCAGCCCGACCAGGTTCAGGTGCAGGTCAACACCGGTGGGCAGTGGCAGCCGGTGGGGGTCGCCGGTGGCGGCGGCACGGTGGGCACGGCCCGTACCTCGCCGGCCAACCCGACCCTCTGCAAGGGCAAGGGCATCACGGCCCGTTACCGGGTCGCCTTCCTGGCCGGCGCGCCCGGCGGTCGGTTGACCGTCGTGGGCGAGGCGATGGCCGCGTCCGGCCGGCTGCTCGGCCGGGCCGCCGACTCGGCCCGGGTGGTGGGTGCGGCGGCCGCGACGCCGGCGCGGAAGCCCTCGCCGAGCCCCAGCCCGACGCCGAGCGCCGTGGCGGCCGAGCCGGTGCGCGCGGCCGACACCGCGGCCGCAGTGCTCGACCCGGCCACCGGGCAGAGCGCCGCCGCCGACAAGTCCTCCGGAGGTTCCCCGATCATGTTCTTCGGCATCGCGCTGGTACTCGTCGGCATCGCCCTCATCGTGCTGCTCGTCCGTCGCAACCGCGCCGACAAGGTCGACCAGCCCGCCGCCGGCTACCCGGAGTTCCCGCTGCCGCGCAACGCCGGCGCCACCACCTACGGCACCCCGAGCGGCCAGGTGTACGGGCAGCAGCCGGCCAGCCCGGCCGTCTACGGCGGTACGTCGGCGCCCCGACCCACCGGCAGCGTCTACGGGGGTCCGGCCGGCGGGCAGCCGCCCGGCGGCGAGCCGCCGGCGCCGGCCGGCGGCGACGCCACCACCGTCATGCCCCGCCTGCCCGGCTGAGCAGGGACGGGGACCCCGCGCTCCGTTACGCTCAGTCGTGGTGACCGCGTGTGGTGAGGAGCGGAGCGCCGGGCGGCGGATGATCTCGTTCCGTGGCGCGGTGGCCGACCGGGTTCGCCGATAAGATCGCGTGCGCCGGCCGGCACCGCCGACCGGTTGGACCGCATACGTGGAAGGAGCCGCGCCGTGGCCCTGGACCCGCAGTTGCTCGAGATTCTCGCCTGCCCGGACACGCACCACGCCCCCCTCGACTACGACGCGCAGGCCCAGACCCTGACCTGCACCGAGTGCGGTCGGATCTTCGAGGTCCGCGACGACGTGCCGGTGCTGCTGCTGGACGAGGCCCGCGGCGGCCCCGCCGCGGACGACGCGCGCGGCGGCTCCGCGCCGCAGCGATGATGGAGGGTACGGCCGGGGTCAGCGGGCGCCGGCATGCCGACGAGTCGCTGCTGGACAACCCGGACGCGCTCGCCGAGCACGACCCGGGCGGCATGCTCCGGTTCACCGCCTCGGCCGGCGCCCAGGTGCGGGAGTCGGCCGCCCTGGCCGCCGAGGCCAACCTGAGCCTGCTCGTCGACGAGGGGCGGCCGCGGGCGGTCGTCATCGCCGGCATCGGCACCGCCGGGCGTACCGGGGACGTGCTGGCCACGGTCGCCGGCCCGCGCTGCCCGGTCCCGGTCATCCGGCACCGCAGCGCCGGCGTGCCCGGCTGGGTCGGCGCGGCGGACGTGGTCATCGCGGTCAGCGCCTCCGGCCGCAGCCCTGAGGCGTTGGGCGCCGCCGAGGCCGCGCACCGGCGGGGCGCCCGGCTGGTCGCCGTCGGAGCGCCTGACTCCCAGCTCCAGTCGGTGGCCGAGCGGGCCCGGGCGCCGTTCATCCCGGTGCCCCGGCGCGCCCCGGCCCGGGCCAGCCTCTGGGCGCTTACCGTGCCGGTCCTGCTCGCCGCCCGTACGCTCGGGCTGGTGAAGGTCAACGAGGCTGACCTGGCCGAGACCGCGGCCCGGCTCGACGCGGACGCCGACCGGTGCCGCCCCACCGCCGAGTCCTTCGTCAACCCGGCGAAGTCGCTGGCCCTGGGGCTGGCCGGGTCGATCCCGATCGTCTGGGGCTCGTCCCCGCTGGCGACCGTGGCGGCCCGCCGGTTCGGCGACACCCTGTCGGCGAACGCCCGCTACCCGGTGGTCACCGGCGCGCTCGGCGAGGCCGGTCGCGGTCGCGTCGGCCTGCTCGACGGCGTCTTCGGCGGGCTGGTCGAGGGGGAGCGGGACATCTTCGCCGACCGGCACGGGACGGACCCCGACGCCACCCGGCTGCGGCTGGTGCTGCTGCGCGATGGCGGGCTCAACGCCGACGACGACAGCGACGAGCCCGTCGCGGTCGAGGAGCGCCGGGCCGACGCCGTGCAGACCCTCGCCGAGCGGCGCGGAGTGCGTTGCGACGTGGTCACCGCCGAGGGCGGCTCCGCGCTGGAACGGCTCGCCTCGCTGATGGCGGTGCCGGACTTCGCCTCGGTCTACCTCGCCCTGGCCCACGGGCTGGACCCGATGGCGGTGCCGGCCATCACCGAAATGAAGGAGCTGTCGAACCAGTGAGCGATCGAACGATCCGACCGGGTGTGGCCATGTCCGGGGCGGGAGTGGCGGCGTGAGCGCCAACGGCGGGACGAAGGCGATCGTCGCCGCCCTCGCGGCCAACGTCGGCATCGCCATCACGAAGTTCGTCGCGTTCCTACTGACCGGCTCCTCGTCGATGCTGGCCGAATCGATCCACTCGGTCGCCGACTCCGGCAACCAGGGCCTGCTGCTGATCGGCGGCCGGCGGGCCAAGCGCGAGGCCACCTCCCAACACCCCTTCGGGTACGGCCGGGAGCGCTACATCTACGCGTTCATCGTGTCGATCGTGCTGTTCAGCCTCGGTGGCCTCTTCGCGCTCTACGAGGCGTACCACAAGTGGTCGCACAAGGACGGCATCACCAGCTGGCACTGGGTACCGGTGACCGTCCTGGTGCTCGCGCTCGTCATGGAGAGCTACTCCTTCCGGACCGCGATCAAGGAGTCCAACCTGATCCGCGGCAACCAGTCCTGGGTGCGGTTCATCCGCCGCGCCAAGGCGCCGGAGCTGCCGGTGGTACTGCTGGAGGACTTCGGCGCCCTGGTCGGTCTGGTCTTCGCGCTCTTCGGCGTCGGCATGACGCTGATCACCGGCAACGGCAGGTGGGACGCCGCCGGCACCGCCATGATCGGCGTACTGCTGGTGATCATCGCTGCCACCCTGGCGATCGAGACGAAGAGCCTGCTGCTCGGTGAGGGCGCCGACCCGAAGGAACTGGCGAAGATCGAGCAGGCCGTCGCCGGCGGCCCGGAGGTCGAGCGGATCATCCACATGAAGACGCTCTACCTCGGCCCCGATGAGATGATGGTGGCTGCGAAGGTCGCGGTCTCGCCGTGTGACAGCGCCGAGGCGCTGGCCCGCGGCATCAACGCCGTGGAGGCGCGGATCCGTGCGGCCGTGCCGATCGCCCGGGTCATCTACCTGGAGCCGGACATCTACAGCGCGGCGGCGGACCGGGCCGGCACCGGCGCCGCGGCGCACACCGCCGTACCCCAGTCGGAGGCCGGCGAGCAGGACGCACAACCGGGGAGCTGAGCGTGGAACTGCTGCAGGGTCGGATCCGGGACTACGCCTGGGGCTCCCGCACCGCCATCGCGGAGCTGCAGGGCCGGCCGGTGCCGAGCGCGGGCCCGGAGGCCGAGCTGTGGCTGGGCGCCCACCCGGGAGCCCCGGCCACCGTCGACCGGGACGGTGCCCCGGTCAACCTGACCGACCTGCTGGTCGCCGAGCCGGAGAGCTGGCTGGGCGAGCGCCTGGTCGGCCGGTTCGGCACCCGGCTGCCGTTCCTGCTCAAGGTGCTCGCCGCGGACGCCCCGCTGAGCCTGCAGGCCCATCCGGACGCCGAGCAGGCCCGGGCCGGGCACGCCGCCGACGTGGAACGGGTCAACTACGTGGACCCGTTCCACAAGCCGGAGCTGCTGGTCGCGCTCTCGCCGTTCGAGGCGCTGTGCGGCTTCCGCGACCCGGCGGAGTCGGCGGCGGCGATCGCCGCGTTCGGCGTACCCGTGCTGGAGCCGGTCGTGGCCGCGCTGCGCGGCGGGCCGGCGGGCCTGCGGGAGGCCGTACGCCTGCTGCTGAGCTGGCCCCAGGCGGAGCGCGCCGGGCTGGTGGCGGCCGTGCTCACGGCCGAGGCCGGCGGCCCGGACGCGGTGCTGGCCCGCGCGCTGGCCGTCGACTACCCGGCCGACCCGGGCGTGCTGGTGGCGCTGCTGCTGCACCACGTGCGGTTGGCGCCGGGGGAGGCGATCTGGATGCCGGCCGGCAACCTGCACGCCTACCTGCGGGGCGCCGGCGTGGAGATCATGGCGTCCAGCGACAACGTGCTGCGCGGCGGGCTGACGCCCAAGCGGGTCGACGTGGACGAGCTGCTGCGGGTGCTGCGCTTCGAGGTGCTCGACGAGCCGATCGTGCCGCCGGTTGAGGTGGCGCCCGGGGTGGTGACCTGGCCGGTGCCGGTGGACGACTTCGCGCTGCACCGGGTGCGGGTGGACGCGGGCTCCCCGGAGGTGCGGCTGGCGTTGCCCGGGCCGCGGGTGGTGCTCTGCCGGGCCGGCAAGCTCGCCGTGGACGACGGGGTGGGCACGGTCACCCTCGGGCCGGGGCAGGCGGCGATCGGGACCGCGGCCGGCGGGTCGCTGGTCATCGGCGGCGAGGGCGAGGGGTACGTCGCCACGTCCGGCCTGCGCTGACTCGGGCCCCTCGCGCTGCGAGAGCGGCGCCTCGCAGGCCCGCCACAAGTCCGACTTTCCCGAAATGCCTTGACGCGATACTCGCTCAGTGTGACTCTATGAGTACGCAGCGTTGTCGCGACGAAGGTCCGGTAACGCGCGGGGAACCAAACCGGGGGGATGCACGGGGCGGCCGGATAGTGGATGGAAAGTCCGTCCACGACCGACCGCCCCGTGCGCTGTCCACCGACCGGGCCGTGCTCCATCCGCCGGCGAGCGTAAGGTGGAAGGCTGCGCAGCACATCGTTCGACAGGAGCTTCCATGACCAGCACCCTCCCGGCCGTCCCCAGCGGCGCGCCGTCCGAGGCCCGGCCGAGCACCCTCGCCGAGGGCGACTACAAGGTGGCGGATCTGTCGCTCGCCGAGTTCGGGCGCAAGGAGATCCAGCTCGCCGAGCACGAGATGCCCGGTCTGATGGCCATCCGGCGTGAGTTCGCCGAGGCGCAGCCGCTCGCCGGCGCCCGGATCACCGGCTCGCTGCACATGACCATCCAGACCGCCGTCCTGATCGAGACCCTGGTCGCGCTCGGCGCGCAGGTCCGGTGGGCGTCCTGCAACATCTTCTCCACCCAGGACCATGCCGCTGCGGCGATCGTGGTCGGTCCGAACGGCACCCCTGAGGAGCCGGCCGGCGTCCCGGTTTACGCCTGGAAGGGCGAGAGCCTGGAGGAGTACTGGTGGTGCACCGAGCAGGTGCTCACCTGGCCCGACGGGCACGGCCCCAACATGATCCTCGACGACGGCGGTGACGCCACCCTGCTCGTGCACAAGGGTGCCGAATTCGAGAAGGCCGGGGTGGTCCCGCCGGTCGAGTCCGCCGACTCCGAGGAGTACGCGGTCATCCTCTCGCTGCTGCACCGCTCGTTCGCCGAGGACGGTCAGCGCTGGACCCGGATCGCCGCCGGCATCAAGGGCGTCACCGAGGAGACCACCACCGGCGTGCACCGGCTCTACGAGATGCACCGCGCCGGCACCCTGCTCTTCCCGGCCATCAACGTCAACGACTCGGTGACCAAGAGCAAGTTCGACAACAAGTACGGCTGCCGCCACTCGCTGATCGACGGCATCAACCGCGCCACCGACGTGCTGATCGGCGGCAAGATGGCCGTCGTGTTCGGCTACGGCGACGTGGGCAAGGGCTGCGCCGAGGCGCTGCGCGGCCAGGGCGCCCGGGTCGTGGTGACCGAGGTCGACCCGATCTGCGCGCTCCAGGCGGCGATGGACGGCTACCAGGTCGCCACCCTGGACGACGTGGTGGAGCAGGCGGACATCTTCATCACCGCCACCGGCTGCTTCGACGTCATCACCAACGAGCACATGGCCCGGATGAAGCACCAGGCCATCGTCGGTAACATCGGCCACTTCGACAACGAGATCGATATGGCCGGCCTGGCCAAGCGCTCCGACGTCGAGCGGATCAACATCAAGCCGCAGGTCGACCTCTGGCGCTTCGCCGACGGTCACGCGATCATCGTGCTCTCCGAGGGTCGCCTGCTGAACCTGGGCAACGCCACCGGCCACCCGAGCTTCGTCATGTCGAACTCGTTCGCCAACCAGACGATCGCCCAGATCGAACTCTTCACCAAGACCGAGGAGTACCCGATCGGCGTCTACGTGCTCCCCAAGCACCTGGACGAGAAGGTCGCCCGGCTGCACCTGGGGGCGCTCGGCGCCAAGCTGAGCACCCTGACCAAGGTGCAGGCCGGCTACCTGGGCATCTCGCCGGAGGGTCCGTTCAAGCCCGACCACTACCGTTACTGATCGACACCCCGGAACCGGGTCGGCCGCACACGCGGCCGGCCCGGTTCCGTCTTGCCGGGCGGGTTGCGCGGGCGACGCGGTCATGCTCGCTGGCTGCTGGACGGCATCAGCCCGGGTCGGGCCGCCTCAGTCGGGACCGCGGCGGGTCGGGCGGATCCAGGTCCAGACACACCAGGCCAGCCAGGCGAGCGAGACGGCGGTGGCCAGCGGGCGCAGCCGCAGGGCGCTGAGCAGGAACACCAGGGCCAGCACGGCCAGCCACGGCAGCAGGCCCTTCACGGCCGCCGTCCCGGGGCGGGGGTCCCGACCAGCCGGGCCGGCCCCGAGGTGTGGCCGTCGAGCAGCGCCACGGTGATGGCCAGCCGGGCGACCAGGGCGGCCAGTCCGGTGCCAACGATCGCCAGGGTGGCTCCGGTGGGCAGGCGGAGCCGGCGGGCGTTGACCAGGGCCAGCACGGTGGCCGCGAGTGCTCCGCCGAAGACGGCGGGGTAGATCAGCGAGCCGGGGCGCCAGGGCGGGCGTCGCTCGGCGTACGCGGCGGGGGTGATGGTGGGGGCGAGGAGGTCGTCGGCCACGGTCGTCCTGTCTGAGGGGCTGGGCCGGATCCTGCCACAGGCCGCCATTCCCCGGATGTCCCGCGAAGAGGGTGACGTTGTCATGAACGACTTGACGACGGGTCGGATCAGTAGGAAGGTATGGCTGCCCTAAGTTAACCGAGGCATGCCTAACTGATCGCGGAGTACCGATGTTCGCCACGTACCTGATCGGCCTGCGGGAAGGCCTGGAAGCGACCCTGGTGGTCAGCATCCTGGTCGCGTTCCTGGTGAAGTCAGACCGCCGCAACCGGCTGCCGCACGTCTGGCTCGGGGTCGGTCTGGCGGTGGTGCTGTCGGTGCTGTTCGGCTGGCTGATCGAGTACACCTCCACGACGATGCTCGACACCTCCGAGGAACGCGAGCTGTTCGACGCGGTGACGTCCGTGGCGGCCGTGGTCTTCGTCACCTGGATGATCTTCTGGATGCGCAAGGCGGCCCGGAGCATCGCCGGTGAGCTGCGCGGCAAGCTGACCGAGGCGCTCGCGGTGGGAGCGGTGGCCGTCACCGGGATGGCTTTCCTCGCGGTGATCCGCGAGGGCCTGGAGACCGCGCTGATCTTCTACTCGGCCGCCCGCGGCCTCGCCGACAACAACAGCGGGCCGCTGCTGGCGCTCGCCGGCGGCATCGCCACCTCGGTCGTCCTCGGCTTCCTGCTCTACATCAGCGCCCTGAAGATCAACCTCAGCAAGTTCTTCACCTGGACCGGCGCGCTGTTGATCCTGGTCGCCGCTGGCATCTTCAAGTACGGCGTGCACGACTTCCAGGAGGCCGGGGTGCTGCCCGGCCTGAACAACCACGCCTTCGACATCACCTCGGTGCTCGTTCCCGGCAGTTGGTACGCCACCCTGCTCTCCGGGATGTTCAACATCACCCCGGCCCCGAGCGTGCTCGAGATGGTCGCCTGGGTCGCCTACGCGGTGCCGGTGATGGTGCTCTTCCTCCGCAAGCCGGCCGCCCCGGCGAAGCCCGCCGCCCCGGGCGAGCCCGCCACCGACGCCCCGGCCGCCGCGCGCCAGCGCGCCTGATCCGCCTTTTCCGAGGAGAGACAGCTCTGATGCGTACCACCCGCTTCGTCGTGCTCGCCGCCACCGGCGTGCTGGCCGTCACCGGCGTCACCGCCTGCGGCGCCGACACCGAGGGGAAGTCGGCCGCCAAGGCCGGCAACGCGGTCAAGGTCAAGGCCACCGACTCCGCCTGCGAGGTGGACGTCACCGAGCTGGCCTCCGGCCAGGCCACCTTCTCGGTGACCAACACTGGCAGCAAGGTCAACGAGTTCTACATCTACGCGGCCGGCGACCGGGTGATGGGCGAGGTGGAGAACATCGCCCCGGGGCTGAGCCGCGAACTGCGCGTAGAGCTGCCCGCCGGGACGTACGAGACGGCCTGCAAGCCCGGGATGAGCGGCCGTGGCATCCGCGGCGCGCTGAAGGTCAGCGGCACGGCGTCGACCGTCGCTCCGGACGCCGCGCTGGCCCAGGCCACCGCCAGCTACCAGCGGTACGTCACCAGCCAGACCGCCGCCCTGCAGGCGAAGACCGAGGAGTTCGTGACCGCGGTCAAGGCCGGCGACGTGGCCAAGGCCAAGGCGCTGTACCCGGTGGCCCGCACCTACTTCGAGCGGATCGAGCCGGTGGCGGCGAGCTTCGGCGACCTGGACCCGAAGATCGACGGCCGGGACGAGGTCGTCGAGGACGGCATGCAGTTCACCGGCTTCCACCGGATCGAGAAGGATCTCTGGACGAGCGGTGACATCAGCAAGGACGGCCCGATCGCCGACCAGTTGCTGACCGACGTCAAGGCGCTCGTGGCCAATGCCAACGCCGAGAAGCTCACCCCGCTCCAGCTCGCCAACGGTGCCAAGGGGCTCCTGGACGAGGTCGCCAGCGGCAAGATCACCGGCGAGGAGGAGCGGTACTCGCACACCGACCTCTGGGACTTCAACGCCAACCTGGAGGGCTCGAAGGCGGCCATCGCCACGCTCCGCCCCGCGCTGGAGCAGCGCTCGCCCGAGCTGGTCAAGCAGCTCGACACCGAGTTCGCCAACGTCGAGGCCGCGCTCGGCAAGCACCGCGCGGGTGACGGCTGGAAGCTGCACACCGCGCTGAGCACAACCGAGCTGAAGGAACTGTCGGACAGCATCAACGCCCTGGCCGAGCCGATCAGCAAGGTCGCCGCAGCCGTCGCCCGGTGACGGACTTCCCGCAGGAGAGTCGATGAGCGAGCAGAGCAACGGGTCCGCCGCCGAGGCGGCCCCCGCCCACCGCACGCGCCTGTCCCGGCGCCGGGCCATCACCCTGGCCGGCGTCGGGGTCGCCGGAGTGGCCGGTGTCGCCGCCGGCGCGGGTGCGCTGGTCCGCGGCGTGGATCACGCGGGGGCGAACGAGGGCGTCGCCGCCGGCGCCGTGCCGTTCCTCGGCGAGCACCAGGCCGGCATCACCACCCCGGCCCAGGACCGGCTGCACTTCGTCGCGTTCGACGTGATCACCAAGGACCGGGCCCGGCTGGTCGCGCTGCTCCAGGAGTGGACGGCCGCCGCCGCCCGGATGACCACCGGGAAGGACGCCGGGCTGATCGGCGCGGTCGGCGGCATGCCGGAGGCGCCGCCGGACGACACCGGCGAGGCGCTCGGCCTGCCCCCGTCGCAGCTCACCCTCACCGTCGGCTTCGGCCCGACGCTCTTCCGCGACGCCCAGGGCAAGGACCGGTTCGGCATCGCCGACCGGCGACCGCCCGCGCTGGCCGACCTGCCGCACTTCGCCGGGGACGCGCTCCGCCCGGAGATCTCCGGCGGGGACATCTGCGTCCAGGCCTGCGCCAACGACCCGCAGGTGGCGGTGCACGCCATCCGCAACCTGGCCCGGATCGGCATGGGCGTGGTCAGCGTCCGCTGGTCGCAGCTCGGCTTCGGGCGTACCTCGTCGACCTCGCGGGACCAGGCCACCCCGCGCAACCTCTTCGGCTTCAAGGACGGCACCGCCAACCTCAAGGCCGAGGACGCCGGCCTGCTCCGCGACCACCTCTGGGCCCAGCCCGCCGACGGGCCGGACTGGATGACCGGCGGGTCGTACCTGGTCAGCCGCAAGATCCGGATGCAGATCGAGACCTGGGACCGCAGCTCCCTGGCCGAGCAGCAGCAGATCGTCGGCCGGACCAAGGGCAGCGGCGCGCCGCTGGGCAAGGGCGACGAGTTCGCCGAGCCGGACTTCGCCACGAAGGGCGACGACGGGGAGCCGGTGATCGCCGAGACCGCGCACGTCCGGCTCGCCCACCCGAGCCAGAACGACGGCGCCCGCCTGCTGCGCCGCGGCTACAACTTCGTGGACGGCTCCGACGGGCTGGGCCGGCTCGACGCCGGCCTCTTCTTCCTCGCCTACCAGCGGGACCCGCGCAAGCAGTTCGTGCCGATCCAGACCCGGCTCTCCCGGAACGACGCGATGAACGAGTACCTGCGACACGTCTCCAGCGCCGTGTTCGCCTGCCCGCCGGGCATCCGCGACGCCGCCGACCACTGGGGACGCGCGCTCTTCGCCTGACGCCTGACGCCGGCGCGGTCGAGCCGCCGGACCACGCCGTCCAGTTCGACGAGAGGTCAGCCGGCCGGGTGCTCGGCGTCGACCGGGGCGGGCTGTCCGCGTACCGGATCGGGCTGGGTGGGGACGGCGAGCGCCGGCGCGGCGGGCCGCAACGGAGTCGCCGCCGACGTGGTCGCGGCCGGCAGCGGCGCCGCTACCGGCGACGCGGTCAGCTCGGGCCAGAGCGCCGCGGTGACCCCGCGGGTACGGCGCAGCCGGTCCACGGCCCGACGGTGCCGCTCGCCGAGCACCGCGGCCAGGTAGACCGATTCCGGCGCGGCCCACGGCGGCGGCGGGGAGATCACGACGGCCACCTCGGCCCAGAGCGCGCGACCCAGCCGGGCCCGCTCCGGTTCCACCAGCTGGTGCACCCGGCCCAGGTACTGCCGGGCGGCCAGGGCCAGCCCGTCGTCCAGGCGGGTCAGGTCCAGGGTGTGCGCCCAGCCGAGCAGCGCCGGGACGGCCAGCGGGACCGGCCGCCACGCCGCGGCGCCCCGGGTGTGCACCACCATCGTGCCGGCCACCAGGTCGCCGAGGCGGCGCCCACGTGGGTCGGTCAGCATCACCGTCACGCTCGCCACCCAGCTCAGCAGCGGCAGCACCAGCCCCGGCCACTCCACCGCGACGCCCACCAGGGCCCGGGTCAGCGACTGGCCGACCCCGACCGGACCGCCGTCGGCCCGGACCACCCGCAGGCCCACCGCCAGCTTGCCGACCGTACGGCCGCCGACGAAGCGTTCCATCAGCACCGGGTAGCCGACCAGCACCAGGACAAGCAGCACCGTCTGCAGCGCGCCCGCCAGGGCGGCGTCCACGGCGGCGGCGGGCAGGGCGGGCAGCAGCAGGGACAGCCCGACCGCCAGCAGCATCGCCACGACCACCTGGGCCAGCAGGTCGATCAGCAGGGCGAGCACCCGGGAGCCGAGCCGGGCCGCCCGGACGTCCAGCTCCACCGCCTCGCCGCTGACCAGGCCGGCGTCGGCCCACCGGTCCGCGGCCCGCGCCGGTGCGGGAGGTTGCGCTCTCACCCGGACAGTGAACACTATGGGCGCCGGACCGGGGAGGACGAGTGGATCTCGACGCGTACGTGGCGGAGCACGGCGCCGAGTGGCGGCGGCTGGAACAGCTCGCGGGCCGGCGCCGGCTCGACGCCACCGAGGTTGACGAACTGGTCGCGCTCTACCAGCGGGCCGCCACCCACCTCTCCGTGCTGCGCAGCCGCTCACCCGACCCGGCGCTGGTCAACCGCCTCTCCCACCTGGTGCTGGCGGCCCGGGCCCGGATCACCGGCCGGCCGCGGCCCTCCTGGGCGGCGGTGCGCCGGTTCCTGGTCGCCGACCTGCCGGCCGCCCTCTACCGGGCCTGGCCCTGGTGGTGCGGGGTGGCCACCGCGTTCAGCGCGCTCAGCGGGTTCCTCATCTGGTTCGTCGCCGGGCACCCGGACACCGCCGCCGCGTTCATCGGCGAGGACGCCGCCGCCGACCTGGTCGACTCCGGCTTCGCCGGCTACTACACGGAGTTCGCCGCCCCCACCTTCGCCTTCCACCTGTGGACGCACAACGCCTGGATCGCCGCCCAGTGCCTCGCCTCCGGGGTGCTGGTGGTGCCGGTGTTCTACCTGCTGTGGCAGAACGCGCTGAACGTCGGCGTGGTCGGCGGGGTGATGGTCTCCT
Organism: Micromonospora sp. RTP1Z1; assembly: GCF_033804685.1. Classification (NCBI taxonomy): domain Bacteria; kingdom Bacillati; phylum Actinomycetota; class Actinomycetes; order Micromonosporales; family Micromonosporaceae; genus Micromonospora; species Micromonospora sp. RTP1Z1. The sequence goes on along the minus strand of NZ_JAPFQV010000067.1, from coordinate 22,046 downwards.
ACGGCCGGGCGGACGTCTTCTTCGGCCTGATCACGCCGCACGGGCTGCTGGAGCTGACCGGGATCTTCGTCGCCGCCGGGGTGGGCCTGCGGACCGGGTGGGCCTGGATCTCGCCGCCCGCCCACCTCGGTCGCGGCCGGGCGGTCGCCGCGGCGGGCCGCTCCGCCATCGTGGTCGCCGTCGGCCTGGTCGGGCTCTTCGCCGTGTCGGCGCTGCTGGAGGCGTTCGTGACCCCGGCGCCCGTGCCGGTCGGCGTCCGCGTCACGATCGGCGCCGCCGTGTGGCTGGCCTTCCTGTCGTACGCGCTGCTGCTCGGCCGGTACGCGGCCACCCGCCCCGCGGCCGGGACCGCCGAGGCGGCCGGTCAGAGCTGGCCGAGCGCCTTGAGCCGGAGGTAGGTGTCGGCGACCGCCGGGGCGAGCCGGTCGGCGGGGGCGTCCACGACGGTCACGCCGTGTCGGGCCAGGGCGGCGCGGACCCGGTCCCGTTCGGCCAGCGCCCGCCAGGCCGCCGCGGCGGCGTACGCGTCGTCCGGCCCGCTCGGCGCGACGGTGGTGAGCCTGGTCAGCACCGGGTCGTGGGCCGCGGCGACCACCACCCGGTGCCGGGCGGCGAGCCGGGGCAGTACCGGCAGGAGGCCCTCGCCGAGCGCGCCCGCCTCCAGGGCGGTGAAGAGCACCACCAGGCTGCGCTGCCGTTCCCGGCGCAGCACCTCACCGGCGATCAACTCGAAGTCCGTCTCCACCAGCGCCGGCTGGAGCGGGGCGACCGCGTCGACGAGCCGGGACAGCAGGGCCGGACGGCCGCTGCCGGTCATCGTGGCCCGGACCGCCGCGTCGGCCGCGAGCAGGTCGACCCGGTCACCGGCGCGGGCGGCGAGCGCGGTGAGCAGCAACGCGGCGTCGATGGCGGTGTCCAGGCGCGGCTCGTCGCCGACCCGGACCGCGGAGGTGCGGCCGGTGTCCAGGACGCAGACCAGGCGCCGGTCCCGCTCCGGCCGCCAGGTGCGGACCAGCACGTCGGAGCGGCGCGCGCTGGCCCGCCAGTCGATCGAGCGCACGTCGTCACCGACCACGTACTCGCGCAGGGTGTCGAACTCGGTGCCCTGGCCGCGGCCCCGGGTGACCTGGATCCCGTCGATGATCCGCAGTCGGGCCAGCTTCTCCGGCAGGTGCCGCCGGGAGTCGAAGCGGGGCAGCACGCGCAGCGTCCACGGTGGCGTGCCGGGGCGGCCGGCGCGCTGCCGGAAGGCCAGCCGCAGCGGCCCGAGGGAGCGGACGGCCAGTGCCGCCGCCGGCCGGTCACCGCGGCGGGCCGGGGTGAGCCGTACGGGGAGCGCGGCGCTGCCGCCCGCCTCGACCAGCAGCACCCGTCGCGGCGGTACGTCCGGCCGGGCGCCCGCCGACGGCACCCAGGCGTCGCGCACCTGGGCGCGCAGCGTACGGCCGGAGGTGTTCGCCAGGTGCAGCGTGACGGTGGCGGTGCCACCCAGCCGGACCGTCCGGTCCCCGGAGCGGGTGGCGCCGACCGCGTGCAGCGGCGCGGCCAGCGCCCAGTCGAGGGCGACGAGCAGCAGCACCAGGCCGGTCATCACCGCGACGCCCAGGAACGGCGCCGGCCAGGCCGGCAGGGTCAGCGCGCCCGCACCGAGCAGCAGCGCCGCCCGCCAGGTCATCGCGGCGTCGGCACGGTGGCGAGCACCGTGTCCAGCACCGCCTCGACGCTGACGCCCTCCAGCTCGACCTCTGGGCGCAGCCGGAGCCGGTGCCGCAGGGTGGGCCGGGCGACCGCCTTGACGTCGTCGGGGACGACGTGGTCGCGGCCGGCCAGCCAGGACCACGCCTTCGCCGTGTTGAGCAGCGCGGTGGCGCCGCGCGGCGAGGCGCCCAGTTCCAGCGCCGGGGTGTTCCGGGTGGCCCGGCACAGGTCCACCATGTAGCCGAAGAGCGGCTCGGCCACGTGCACCCGCCCGACGGCCTCCCGGGCGGCGGCGAGGTCGGCTGCGGTGGCCACCGGTCGTACGCCGGCCGCGCGCAGGTCACGCGGGTCGAAGCCGGCGTGGTGGGCGCGGAGCACGCCCAGTTCCTCGTCCCGGCTGGGCAGCGGCACGGTCAGCTTGAGCAGGAACCGGTCGAGCTGGGCCTCGGGCAGGGGATAGGTGCCCTCGTACTCGATCGGGTTCTGGGTGGCCGCGACGATGAACGGGTCGGGCAGCGGCCGCCGGTCGCCCTCGACGGAGACCTGCCGCTCCTCCATCACCTCAAGCAGCGCCGACTGGGTCTTCGGCGGGGTCCGGTTGATTTCGTCGGCGAGCAGCAGGTTGGTGAAGACCGGCCCCTCGCGGAAGGTGAACGCGGCGGTGTGCGGGTCGAAGATCAGCGACCCGGTGACGTCACCGGGCATCAGGTCCGGGGTGAACTGGACCCGCTTGGACTCCAGGTCAAGGGCGGTGGCCAGGGTGCGGACGAGCAGGGTCTTGGCCACCCCGGGCACCCCTTCCAGCAGCACGTGCCCACGGCAGAGCAGGGCGATCACCAGGCCGGTGACCACGGCGTCCTGCCCGACGACCGCCTTGGCCACCTCGGCTCGCAGCCGGTGCAGGGCGGCGCGGGCGTCGTGCTGCTCGGCGGCCGGCGCGGTGGCGGTAACGGGTCCGGTCACCGGGGGTCTCCTTCGGTCGGGTGGTCGGGTCGCGTGGCGACCGTACGGGTCAGCCGGTCCAGCGCGCGCGCCAGCTCCAACAGCTCCTGGTCGTTGGCCGGCTCGTCGCCGTAGAGCAGCTCCGCCGCCCGGTCGGGGTCGAGACCGGCGCGCGCGGCGACCCGGTCGGCCACCTCGGCGGGCGGCGTGTCGGACGGCAGGTTGAGCCGGGGCAGCAGGCGGTCCCGCGCGGCGGCGCGCAGCGTCTCGGCGGCCGGGCCGCGGGCGCCGGCGCGCCGGTAGAGTCGGGCCCGCCCGAGCACGGTCTCGGCGGAGCGGACGGTCACCGGCAGCGGCTCCGGCACGGGTGGGCCGAGCCGCCGGGCGCGCCAGAGCACCACCACCAGGCCGGCCACCGCGAGCTGGACGAGCAGCGCCCAGAACCAGACCGGGAAGGCCGCCCAGAGCGGGTTCTGCCGCGGCTGCCGGCCGTCCGCCCGGTTGTCGTCCGGCTGGCCGCCGTCCGGCCGGTCGGCGCCCCGGCCCGGCCGGCCGCCGCTCCCCGGCGGGCCGCCGGCCTTCGACCCGGCGGAGTCGGCCGGCGACGGCGACCAGGCGGGTGCGCCGTCGGTGCCGTCCCCGAAGGTCGGTGCGGGTGTCGGGCCGTCCAGGTCGAGCCAGACGAGCGGGCGCGGCCCGCCGAGCAGCCCGGTGGCGAGGGCCCGGTTGCCGTACTCGTCGATCCGGTCGTTGCGGAACGGGTCGCTGGCCCCGATCACCACCACCTCGGTACGCCAGGGCACCCGGACCAGCCCCCCGGCGTAGCAGCGGGTGGCCGACCAGTTGGTCGGGATCGCGTACCGCTGCCGGTCGGCGGCGGCGGTGCCGGCGCGGGCCGCCTCGGACAGGGCGCAGCGGTGGCCGTCGGCGTCCGGCGCGATGGCCCGGGTGGCCCAGCGGCGGTCGGTCGGCGTCAGCGGTACGCCGAGCCCCTCCAGCACCCGCCGGGACGGGTCGACCAGCACCAGACGGCTGCCGGCGGGCAGATCGGCCAGGGCGGCGACGGTGCCCGGGTGCACCAGCTCCGGCGCCGGCACGAAGAGCGTGGCGGGACCCGGCCGGGTGGCCAGCAGCGCGCTCAGCGGGTCGGTTTCCCGGCGTACGGCCACCCCCTGCCCGCGCAGCGCCTCGGCCAGCCGGCTGCCCCCGTCGTCCCCGGTGGCGACCGGGGAGAGGAACCCCCGGTCGGCGGGGTCGGGCTGGTCGACGGCGTGGGCCACCAGGGAGGCCACGATCAGCAGCAGGGCCAGCCCGAGCGGGATCAGCACCCGGTGCCGGCGGCGGGGGCGGCCGGGCGGTCGCTGGACGGCGGGCGGCGCCGCGACGGTGTCGATCACTGCGGGTCACCGCCCGCGACGTCGGCGGTCAGCTCCCGGTGCAGGTCGGTGGCGAGTTCGCGCATCCGGTGGTCGTGCTCGGGGGTGGCCGGGCGCTGGGCGTACCAGAGGTCGGAGAAGATCACCCCGGCGGCGTGCAGGACGGGATGCACCCGCGGCCGGTTCCGGGCCGCGGCGGAGGTCAGTTCGGTGACGGTCATCCCGGGGCGCTGCTCGACCACCCGCCGGGCGACGAGCTCGCGGACCATGTCGCGCAGCCGCTCCCGGACCGACTCGGCGTACCGGCCCTCGGCGGCGAGGCGGTCGGCGAGCGGGCCGTGTCCGGCGGCCGCCCGTTCCGGCTCGGCGGTGCGGGGCGCCGGCACGGCGGGCACCGCGGCGGTCCGTGCGGGGCGACGCCGACGGCGGGGCCGCCGCAGTCGGGGCAGCCGCAGCCGGGGGAGCCGCCAGCGGGGCAGCCGCAGCCGGGGGAGCCGCAGCCGGGGCAGCCGCAGGCGGGGCAACTGGCGGGGCACCCAGGCCGGGAAGAAGTACCAGGCCAGCGCGGCCAGCAGGGCGGCGAGCACGAGCAGCAGGGCGGCGAGGGGCAGCGGGACGAGGTCGCCGAGCGCGGCGACGGCCTCGGTCCACCACCGGCTCATCGCCGCACCGCCAGCAGGACCGGTTCCGGCGTGCCGGCCGGGGCCCGGGCGAGCCGGATGTCCAGTCCCTCGGTCCGCATCCGGGTCTCCAGGTGCAGCACCGCGTCGAGGCAGGCCAGCGCCGGGTAGGCGACGGCGTTCACGCCGACCCACGCCGCGGTGGCCACCGGCAGGGCCCACGCCGGGTCGGTCAGGTCGACCAGCGCCAGGAGCGTGAGGCCGTAGTAGACGCCGAGCCCGATGCCGAGCCGGATGAGCCACCAGCCCAGGTAGCCGAGCAGCCGGATGCCGGCCGCCCGGCTGCCGGAGCGGACCGCCAGCCCGAGTGCGCGCAGCGGTGCCCGGTACGCGGGCAGTCGGTCCACCACCAGCGCGGGGACGACCGCGCCGAGCAGCCCGTACGCGACGAACCAGGCCGGCCCGAGCAGCGCCGCGACCAGCACGCCGAGCCCGACCGCCAGCGCGACTGCGACGGTGGCCCCCCATCGGGAGCCGGCGGGTCGCAGCAGCTCGCGCGGCCCGGCCCGGCGGCCCAGCAGCGCCGCCCCGGCGGCCCGGGCGGCCGGGTTGCCGAGCAGCGCGATGATCGTCGCCTCGGTGGCCGCGCCCGCCGCGAGCAGCATCCAGTACCAGCCCAGCCGCCCGGCGTCCAGCCAGTACTCCGGCGGTCGCGCGTCGGCCAGCACCCGCAGCGGGTGCAGCAGCAGCTGCTCGCCGAGCGCGAGCGCGGCGGCGAGCGGGACCAGCAGCCGGGCCTGGCCGCGCAGCAGCAGGACCGCCGAGTCCAGCAGCTCGCCCACCGTCAGCGGGCGGCGCGGGAGCACGGCGGTCGGGCCGACGTCGGGCACGCGTACTCCTGGCGAACGGGCGGTGGTGGCGGGCGGCGGCACACCCGGGGGATCATGGTTGCACGGCCGGTCCTCGGCCGGTGGACCCGTACGCCGGGCGGCGCGCCACGCGCGTCCGGTGTCCCGCCAGCTGTGGTGCGCGGTGTCCCGCCGCAGTACGGTGCCGTGGTAACGCCCAACCCTCCGAACCGAACGGGGATGGAACGATAAACCCCATGAGAGCCCGGGTACTGGTGGTCGACGACGACCCCGCGCTCGCCGAGATGCTCGGCATCGTCCTGCGCAGCGAGGGCTTCGTGCCCTCCTTCGTCGCCGACGGGGAACGGGCATTGGCCGCGTTCCGTGACACCCGGCCCGACATCGTCCTGCTCGACCTGATGCTGCCCGGAATGAGCGGAATCGACGTGGCGCGGGCGATCCGGACCGAGTCCGGCGTACCGATCGTGATGCTGACCGCCAAGAGCGACACCGTGGACGTGGTGCTCGGGCTGGAGTCCGGGGCCGACGACTACGTGGTCAAGCCGTTCAAGCCCAAGGAGCTGGTGGCCCGGATGCGGGCCCGGCTGCGCCGGGGTGAAGACGTCGCACCGGAGCTGCTCACCATCGGGCCGCCCGACAACCAGATCTCCATCGACGTGCCGGCGCACACGGTCAGCCGGGACGGCGAGGAGGTGAAGCTGACCCCGCTGGAGTTCGACCTGCTGGTCGCGCTGGCTCGCAAGCCGCGTCAGGTCTTCACCCGTGAGGTGCTCCTGGAGCAGGTCTGGGGCTACCGGCACGCCGCGGACACCCGCCTGGTCAACGTGCACGTGCAGCGCCTGCGCGCCAAGATCGAGCCGGATCCGGAGCGGCCGGAAATCATCCTCACCGTTCGGGGCGTGGGCTACAAGGCGGGTACCGGATAGCCTGGTCGCACTGTGGTGACCTCCCCGCCCCCCGACTCGCCGACCACCGCGTCCCGCCGGCTCCAGGCCGCGCGGGCGCTCTGGCGTGCCCTCGCCGCCTGGTCGGCCGGGCTCGTCGCCGGCCTGCACCAGACCTGGCGGCGATCGTTGCAGGTCCGGGTGGTGACCATCACCCTGGTCGCCTCCAGCCTGCTGGTCGGCGGGTTCGCGTACCTGATCGCCGACAAGATCACCAGCATCCTGCTGGAGAACGCGGAGACCGACGTCCTGCTGCGGCTGCGCAACGGCAGCGACTACGCCTCGAAGCAGTTCGGCCTCTACAGCCAGCCGCAGGAGGCCCAGCTCCAGGACACCATCGACGGCACGGTCAACTACCTGGCCGGCGGTGATCCGGCGCAGACCAGCGGGGTTGTGGTCGCCATCACCGCGGACAGGTACACCGGGATCATCGAGCCGCGCACCTCGCCGGACGCCCAGGTCCGCCCGCTGATCAGCCGGGAGTTGCGGGCCTCCGTCGCCGCCGGCCAAATCGCCCACCAGATCCGCACCGGCGAGCTGGCTGGCGAGCGCACCAAGTACCTGGTGTACGGCTCCCCGGTGCCGACCCGGTTCGGCCAGCTGGAGCTCTACTACCTCGTGCCGCTGGCCCGCCAGGACGCCACCGCCGCCGACGCCCGGGCCACCGTGGTCGCCACCGGCGTCGCCCTGGTGCTCCTGCTGGGCCTGCTCGCCGCCCTGGTCACCCGGCTGGTGGTGACCCCGGTGCGGGTGGCCGCCCGGACGGCCCAACGGCTCTCCGCCGGCCTGCTCGACCAGCGGATGGTGGTCAACGGGGAGGACGACCTGGCCCTGCTCGCCGCCTCGTTCAACCAGATGGCGACCAACCTGCAACGGCAGATCCTCCGGTTGGAGGAGATGTCCCGGTTGCAGCGCCGGTTCACCTCCGACGTCTCGCACGAGCTGCGTACGCCGTTGACCACGGTCCGGATGGCCGCCGACCTGATCTTCGCCGAGCGGGACGAGTTCGATCCGGCCGTGGCCCGCAGCGCCGAGCTGCTCCAGGCCGAGCTGGACCGGTTCGAGGAGCTCCTCACCGACCTCCTGGAGATCAGCCGGTTCGACGCCGGCTTCGCGATGCTGGACTCGGAGCCGACCGACCTGGTGCCGGTGGTGCACCGGGTGTCCGACCGGCTCGCGGGCCTGGCCGAGCGGGTGGGGGTGACCATCGAGCTGGATGTGCCGGCCGCCCCGGTGATCGCCGAGGTGGACCCGCGCCGGGTCGAACGGGTGCTGCGCAACCTGGTCGGCAACGCGGTCGAGCACGGCGAGGCCAAGCCGGTGCTGATCACCCTCGGCATGGACGAGAACGCGGTGGCGATCACCGTCCGGGACCACGGCGTCGGGCTCAAGCCGGGCGAGGAGAAGCTGGTCTTCAACCGGTTCTGGCGGGCCGACCCGTCGCGGGCCCGGCAGACCGGCGGGACCGGGCTCGGGCTGTCGATCAGCCTGGAGGATGCCCGGCTGCACGGCGGCTGGCTGGAGGCGTGGGGCGCGCCGGGGCAGGGCGCCCAGTTCCGGCTGACCCTGCCGGCCCGGGCCGGTGACCGGCTGACCACCTCGCCGCTGCGGCTGGTGCCGGCCGACGCCACGCTGCCTTTCGGCGGTCCCCGGGACGGCGGCCTGCTGGCCATCGGCCCGGGCAGCGCCGGCGCGCTGGCCATCGGACCGACCGCAGCCGGTGACGACCGGGCGGAGGTGTCGTCGTGAGGCGGCGGCTGCTGGCCGCCCTGCTCGGTGGCGCGCTCCTCACCGCCGGGCTGACCGGCTGCGGCATCCCGGCCAATTCGGACGTCCAGGTGGACGGCGCGGGGCCGGCGGCGGGGGCCGGCTCGACCAACGGCGGCGGATCCCAGCCGGTCACCCAGGCGGCGACCGACGACCCGAAGGAGTTCGTCCGCAACTACCTGGCCGCGGCGGCGGGGGAGCGGGAGCAGGCGGACTACCGGGTCAAGCAGTTCATCGCGCCCGAGGCGAAGAGCCGGCTCCGCAAGAAGCAGAGCAGTGAGATCGCGCTGACCGTGGTCCGGCTGCGGGAGAGTCCCGAGGCGAGGTCGAACAGCGACGGCAGCTACGACGTCACCGTCAGGGTGCAGCAGGTCGGCGTGCTCCGGGCCGACGGCTGGCTCGCGCCGCCGGCGGCCCCTGAGACGGAGTACCGGTTCAAGTTGCGGCCGGCCGGTAGCGGTCAGCCAGGGCTGGTCCTCACCGACCTGCCGAACGTGCTGCTGCTCAGCGACGAGGCGCTGCACAGCTACTACGTCGAGCACACCATCTACTTCTGGAACTCGGACCAGACCCAGCTGGTGCCCGACCAGCGCTACCTGCCCTCCGCGGTGCCCGCCGAACGGCGGGTCACCGAGGTCGTCAAGTGGCTCGCCGGCGGCCCCTCCGACTGGCTAGCCCAGGGGGTCACCCGGCTGCCGGACGGCACGGCCCCGATCAACAACGCCACCGGCTCGGACGAGCGCTGGGAGATCAACCTGGCCATGCCGGGCGCCAACGAGCCCCGGCTGGCCCGGCTCGCCACCCAGCTCGCCTGGTCGCTGTCGGAACTCAGCGGCCAGCTGGATCTGAAGATCCAGAACCAGAACCGGCTCACGGTCGACCTCAAGCAGGAACGCCTGGACAATCCGGCGTACCCGACGATCGGGAGCCCGGAGCGGTACAGCCTCTACGACGGCGCGATCCACCCGCTCTCCTTCGCCGGCGAGTCGAGCGGCACCGTGCCGGTGGCCGCCGCCGCGAACAAGGGCATCGTCTCGGCGGCGCTCAGCCGCTCGCAGCACGACATCCTCGCCGCGCTGGTGGTCACCCGGGCGGACCGGAAGCAGCGGCTGATGGTCGGTTCCGGGCCGGACCAGGTCACGACGTTCAACGGCACCGGCTGGTACGCCTCGGTGGGCCGCCCGACCTGGCTCCGCTCGCTCGACCCGCAGCACCGGTACGGCCTGGTGGTGGTCGACAAGCGGCTCTACCGCTTCGACGACCTGGCCGGCCTGAAACTGATCCCGCTGCCGGGCCCGGTCACCGCGGTGGCCGCCTCGCTCGACGGGCACCGGATCGCGCTGATCGTGGACGGCGCCCTCTACGTCGCCGCGGTGAGCCTCGACGGCGGCGTGGTCTCCGTCGGCCAGCCCCGCCGACTGGTCACCCGGCTCACCGGCCTCACCGCCGTCGACTGGTACGCCGAGAACCAGCTGGTCTTCGCGGGTTCGGAGCTGCGCTCGGAGGGGCGGCCCGAAAGGTCGATCTACCAGACCACCGTCGACGGCGCGCTCGACACCCCGCTCAAGCGGGACGTCGGCGCCCCGGTCACCCACCTGGCGGCCTATCCGGCCCACCTGGCGGCCTATCCGGGCGGCCCGGCCGGGGGGCTGCCCACCGGCTCGTACATGTACGAGGCCAACCGGGTGGCCTACCGGAACAACCCGCCCGACACCATCAAACGGGACCAGGTCCTGGACGTGGCGCCGCCCGCGGCGGGGGCCAAGGCGTCCAACCCGACCGTCCCCTTCTTCCTCTACTGAGCCGCCGGTGCGGGACCTGGGCGGGCTCTGGTCGGACCTGACCGACCTGGTGCTGCCGGCCGGGTGCGCCGGCTGCGGGGCGCGGGCCCCGGGCACGCGGCAGGGCTTCTGCCCCGGCTGCGTCCAGGAGTTGGCATCGTTGCGTCCCGCCCCGGCGCGTCCCACCCCGGCCCCGCCCGACCTGCCGCCCTGCGTGGCCCTCGGCCCGTAGGGGGCGCTGCGGGAGGGGCTGCTCGCGTACAAGGAGCGGGGCCGGCACGGGTTGGCCCGGCCGCTGGGCGCGCTGCTGGCCGAGGTGGTGGCCGCGGCGGTGGACCGGCCCCGGCCGGTGGCACTGGTGCCGGTGCCGGACACCGCGCCGGCGGCCCGGGCCCGGTACGGCGACCACCTCGACCGGTTGGCCGGCCACGCGGCGGCCCGGCTGCGCGGGGCCGGCTGGCCGGTGCGGGTGCTCCGACCGCTGCGGGCGCTGCCCCGACCGGATTCGGTCGCCCTGGACAGCGCGGGTCGGGCCGCGGCGGCGGATTCGGCGTTCCGGCTGCGCCGGCTCGGCGCCCCGCCGTCGGTCGGCGGGGACACCGCGGTGGTGGTGCTCGACGACATCGTCACCACCGGGGTCACCCTGGCGGCGGCGAGTCGGGTCTTGCGCACGGCGGGAATGAGGCCAAACGTCGCTGCGGTGCTCGCCGCAACGCAAAAACGACGCCATTGGTGACGCTTCGTGTTTCCGTTTCACCCCTTGGTGTACGAGCTGTGAAATTTCCTGGGCGGTCTCGACAACGAGGGGTGACGGCCGCTCGAACAGGAGTTAGCGTTTTCCTGTCGAGGGTAGGAGGTTTATCCACCCGCCCCCGGCGGTGAGAGGAGGCGTAGGCGCACTGAACCGGTCGACGCCGAACGGGGATCTCCCAGGCGTCTCGACCAGGTAACGGAACCGAACGACCGTCCGAACAAGGGAGGTCACGTGGACATCGTGGTCAAGGGCCGTAACGTCGAAGTGCCGGATCATTACCGGGTGCACGTAGCCGAGAAACTCGCGAAGATCGAACGCTACGACCACAAGCTCATTCGGGTTGACGTGGAGTTGTTCCACGAGCGCAATCCGCGCCAGGCCGATCATTGCCAGCGGGTGGAAATCACCTGCGTCTCACGTGGTCCGGTGATCCGGGCCGAGGCCTGCACGCATGATTTCTACAGCGCGCTGGACGCGGCCATCGCCAAGCTGGACACCCGGTTCCGCCGGGCGGCCGACCGGCGCCGGGTCCACCGGGGGCGGCACGCGCCGCTCTCCGTCGCCGCCGCCACCGCGGACCTGCCAGTCGCCGGCCTCGGCGAACCCGTGCCCACTGCGCTCGCCGACGGCGCCCGGACGGCCACCGCGGTCGCCGAACGACCCGAGGACAGCTACGAGGAGTACGACGACGACCAGCCGTGGCACATCGCGCGGGAGAAGGTGCACCCTGCCGAGCCGATGACCGTCGACGACGCCCTGTTCCAGATGGAACTGGTCGGCCACGACTTCTACCTGTTCCAGGACAAGGAGTCCGGTCGGCCGAGCCTCGTCTACCGCCGGCGGGCCTACGACTACGGGATCATCTCACTCGAGGCCTGACCCCTGACCACCCCTCACACACCGGCCGTGCAGCCGTGGTGGGCGACCACCACGGCTCCACGTCGTCGCCGGCCTCAGTCGGCCGGCGGCAGGTCGGTGGCGAGCAGGCCGTACAGGGCGGAGTCGACGCGGGTGCCGTCCGGGCCGGGGAGCCGGCCGCGGGTCAGCCCCTCCCGGCGGAAGCCGACCTTCTCCAGCACCCGCTGGGAGGCGACGTTCTCCGGCCGGGTGCCGGCCCAGAGCCGGGCCAGCCCGATGCCGAACGCCCAGCCGGCGAGGAGGCCCGCCGCGCGGGTGGCCAGTCCCCGCCCGCGGGCCTCCGGCAGCAGGCTGTAGCCGAGCATGGCCTGGCCGGTGGCCGGTTCGCCGTAGATCAGCGCACAACCGCCGGCCATCGCGCCGGTCGCCGCGTCCAGCACGGCGAAGTCGGCCGATCCGCCGGCCAGCCAGTCGCTCTCCGCCCGTCGGCAGCGGCGCTCGATGGCCGCCCGGGTGGGCGGCACCGGTGGCACCCGGCTCGCCACCACCTCGGGCCGGGTGTGCAGCCGGTACATCGCGTCCACGTCGTCCGGGCCCAGCCGGCGCAGGGTCACCACGCCGTCGGTGAGCCGGCCGTCGGGCAGGTCGGGCAGGAGCCGGGCGACCGGTCCGGGCGGGTCGTCGGCGAGGCGTACCCAGGCGACCAGGTCGTGCCAGCCACCGCTGCGGACCGGGCTCGCGGACCGGCGTACCCCCTCGTGCCGGAAGCCGGCGGCCAGGGCGACCCGCTGGCTGGCGGTGTTCTCCGGGTGGGTGAGCAGCTCCAGCCGGGCGGTCCCGGCGGCGAAGGCGTGCCCGGCCATGGCGCGGGCGGCGGCGGTCGCCACCCCGCGACCCCGCGCCCACGGCGCCACCCAGTAGCCGATCTCCGCCTGCGCGCGGTAGGGCACCACCTGGCTCAGGCCGACGCCGCCGAGCAGTCGGTCCGTGGCGGGATCCGCGATCGCGTACGCGCAGCCGCCCGTGGTCCAGGCCGCCGGCGCGCCCTCGGTGACCCACCAGCGGGCGGTCTCCTCGGTGTACGGGTCGGGCATGCCGGAGATGAACCGCTGGGTCAACGGATCGGCGCAGGCGACCGCGGTGTCCGCCACGTCGTCGAGGCGGAACAGTCGCAGCCGGACCCCGTGGGCGTCGATCAGCCGCGGGGTCGTGCCGGCTTCTCCCGTCACGTGAGGTCCTCGGCGAGCAGGGCGGCGACCCAGGCGTCGCCCCTGCCCTCCCGGTCGGGCAGCACGCCACGGGCGGTGCCTTCGAAGGCGAAGCCGGCCTTCTCGGCGACCCGGTGGGAGGCGGTGTTGCCGGCCAGCGCCCGCCACTCGATCCGGGCCAGGCCCAGCGCGGCGAAGCCCCATGCGGTCAGGGCGCCCACCGCCGCGGGCATGTAGCCCCGGCCGCGCGCGTGCGGGGCGGTCATGAAGCCGACGTCACCGTTCAGCGGGTCGGCGGGCGAGATCCGCAGGTCGATGGAGCCGACGTAGCGGTCGTCGGCGTCGGCGATGGCGTAGTAGACGCCGGTGCCCCGGGCCCAGGCGGCTTCGGCGAAGTCCCGCAGGAAGCCCTCGGCGTGCGAGCGCTGGTACGGGTGGGGGACCGTGGTCCAGCGGATGGTGTCCTCGTCGCGGCAGGTGGTCACCACGGCGTCGAGGTCCCGTTCCTCCATCGGGCGCAGCCGCAGCTCGATGGCGCCGACGGTGGCGAAGAGGACGGGCTGCGGCCGGCCGAAGACGGCGGCCCGGCGGGCCTGGAGGGTGTCCGGGCCGATCGGGGTGGGCTCGCCCGGCGCGGCCAGCTCGCCGGGGAGCAGCGAGCCGATCCAGCCCTCCGCGCGACCGTCAACCGCCGGCTGGGCGAGCCGCAGCTCGCCGGAGACCTGGAAGCCGGCCCGGAGCGCGACCAGCCGGGAGGCGTGGTTGCCGATCTCGGCCTGCCAGATGATCCGGCGCAGCTTGAGCGCGTCGAACGCCCAGCGGGCGACCGCCCGGGTGGCCCGCACCGCGATGCCTCGGCCGCGCGCCCAGGGCGCGGTCCAGTAACCCACCTCGGCGGAGCCCAGGCCCCGGTCGATCGAGACGAGGCCGCAGGCGGCCAGCAGCTCGCCGGTGGCCGCGTCGCAGACCGCGAACTCCGCCCCGGTGCCCTCGGCCCAGGCGGTCGCGCTGCGCCCGGTGACGAAGCCGAGGGCGTGTTCGGGAAGGTACGGGCGCGGTACGGTGGTCCAGCGCTGGATGTCCGGATCCTGGCAGGCGCGGTGCACCGCGTCGGCGTCCTCCGCCCCCCAGGGTCGCAGCAGCAGGCCGTCCTCGGTGATCTCCACAGACTCCACCCGAGCCATCGTGCCGGATCGTTCGCGTTCGGCGTAACCCGATAACCGCCGGTCAGGGTGTGGTCCGCGAGTTATGTCGGTTTCGCCGGGCCGGACCGCCGCCACCCGTGACCATCGCCGCGGCGGAGCGCCTACGATGGTTCGAGACTGTCTAGGGGAGCGTTGATCCGTGTCGATTCTGGAAAAGGTCCTTAGCGCCGGCGAGGGCCGTATGGTGCGCCGGCTCAAGGCCATCGCCGCCGCCGTCAACTCGATCGAGGACGACTATGTCAACCTCACGGACGACGAGCTGCGCGGCCTGACCGAGCAGTACCGCGAGCGGCTCGCCGACGGTGAGACCCTCGACGACCTGCTGCCCGAGGCCTTCGCCACGGTGCGGGAGGCGTCCGCCCGGGTGCTCGGCCAGCGGCCGTACGACGTCCAGGTGATGGGCGGCGCGGCGCTGCACTTCGGCAACATCGCCGAGATGAAGACCGGTGAGGGCAAGACGCTGACCTCGGTCATGGCGGTCTACCTCAATGCGCTCTCCGGCGAGGGCGTGCACGTGGTCACGGTGAACGACTACCTGGCCCAGCGCGACGCCGCCTGGATGGGTCGGGTGCACGAGTTCCTCGGGCTGACCGTCGGCGTGGTGCTGCCCAACCGGCCGGCCAGCGAGCACCGCGCCGCGTACGAGTGCGACATCACCTACGGCACCAACAACGAGTTCGGCTTCGACTACCTGCGTGACAACATGGCCTGGTCGAAGGACGAGCTGGTGCAGCGCGGCCACAACTTCGCCGTGGTCGACGAGGTCGACTCGATCCTGATCGACGAGGCCCGGACCCCGCTGATCATCTCCGGCCCGGCCGAGCACTCGGCCCGCTGGTACTCCGAGTTCGCCGGCGTGGTGGCCCGCCTCCAGCCCGGCACGGACGGCGAGGGCGACTACGAGGTCGACTACGCCAAGCGGACCATCGCCATCAGCGAGCGCGGCGTGGCCAAGGTCGAGGACCGGCTCGGCATCGACAACCTCTACGAGTCGGTGAACACGCCCCTGGTCGGCTACCTGAACAACGCGATCAAGGCCAAGGAGCTCTACAAGCGCGACAAGGACTACATCATCAGCGACGGTGAGGTCCTGATCGTCGACGAGTTCACCGGCCGCATCCTGCACGGCCGCCGCTACAACGAGGGTATGCACCAGGCGATCGAGGCCAAGGAGGGGGTGGAGATCAAGCAGGAGAACCAGACCCTGGCCACCATCACCCTCCAGAACTACTTCCGCCTCTACGAGAAGCTCTCCGGCATGACCGGTACCGCCCAGACCGAGGCGAGCGAGTTCAACAAGGTCTACAAGGTCGGCGTCGTGACCATCCCGACGCACCGGCCGATGGTCCGCCTCGACCGGGCCGACGTCATCTACAAGACCGAGAAGGCCAAGTTCAACGCGGTCATCGAGGACATCGCCGAGCGGCACCAGGCCGGTCAGCCGGTGCTGGTCGGCACCGTCTCGGTGCAGAACTCCGAGATCCTCTCCCAGCTGCTGCGCCGCCGGGGCATCCCGCACTCCGTGCTGAACGCCAAGTTCCACGCCAAGGAGGCGGAGATCGTCGCCCAGGCCGGGCGCAAGGGCGCGGTCACGGTCGCCACCAACATGGCCGGTCGCGGTACGGACATCCTGCTCGGCGGCAACCCCGAGTTCCTCGCCGCCAACGAGGTGGGCCAGCGCGGCCTCGATCCGGTCGAGCAGTCGGAGGAGTACGCCAAGGCGATGGAGGAGGTCCTGCCGAACTGGAAGCAGGCCTGCGACGTCGAGGCGGACGAGGTCGCCGCGGCCGGTGGCCTTTACGTGCTGGGCACCGAGCGGCACGAGTCCCGGCGCATTGACAACCAGCTGCGCGGTCGGGCCGGCCGCCAGGGTGACCCGGGCGAGTCCCGCTTCTACCTCTCCCTTCAGGACGAGCTGATGAAGCGCTTCCGGGCCGGCGCGGTCGAGGCGGTGATGGAGCGCTTCAACATCCCGGAGGACGTGCCGATCGAGTCGAAGATGGTCACCCGCCAGATCAAGAACGCGCAGGCCCAGATCGAGGGCCAGAACGCCGAGATCCGGAAGAACGTCCTCAAGTACGACGAGGTGCTCAACAAGCAGCGTCAGGTCATCTACGCCGAGCGCCTCCGGGTGCTCAACGGCGAGGACCTCTCCGAGCAGGTCCGCAACATGATCGACGACGTGCTCACCGCGTACGTCTTGGGCGCGACCAGCGACGGCTACGCCGAGGACTGGGACCTGAACCAGCTCTGGTCCAGCCTCAAGCAGCTCTACCCGGTGAGTCTCACCGTCGAGGAGCTGGAGGAGGAGGTCGGCTCCCGCGCCGGCCTCGACCAGGACTTCCTCCTCGCCCGGCTCAAGGAGGACGCGCACGCCGCGTACGACCGGCGCGAGGAGACGCTCGGCGAGGAGGGCGTACGCCAGCTCGAGCGGATGGTGCTGCTGCAGGTCATCGACCGCAAGTGGCGTGAACACCTCTACGAGATGGACTACCTGCAGGAGGGCATCAACCTGCGGGCGTACGCCCAGCGCGACCCGGTGATCGAGTACCAGCGCGAGGGCTTCGACATGTTCGCCACCATGATGGACGGCATCAAGGAGGAGACGGCCGGCTTCCTCTACAACCTGGAGGTCCAGGTCGAGGAGCCCGAGCCGGAGGCCGAGGAGGTGCAGCTGCTGGAGAAGCCGGTGGAGATCCGGGCCAAGGGCCTCTCCCGCGCCCCGCAGCAGCAGGGTCTTTTGTATTCCGCGCCCACCATCGACGGTGAGGCTGGTGCCGGCGCGGTGGCCGTCGAGCCGGCCGAGGAGCAGGCGCCGGCCCTCGGTCTGGGCAACCCGCAGAAGTCGGCCCGCCCGGCCGCCCCGGCCAACCCGTCGTCGCCGCGTCGCCCGGCGGCGGCCGGCATGAGCGGCCAGGCCGTCGCGGCGAGCACCGCGCGTCGGGCGGCGCCGGGTGAGGTGGACGCCGGCGAGGCCGGCCCGTCCCGCAACGCGCCCTGCCCGTGCGGCTCCGGCCGCAAGTACAAGCGCTGCCACGGCGCGCCGAACAACGGCGCCTGAGCTACCCCGCGGTATACGACGGGCCCCGGCCGGGAACGGCCGGGGCCCGTCCGCGTCTCCACCCCCGTCGCGTCAGCCGATCAGGGGGAGCGAGTCGACCAAGCGCTCCGGGCCTGGTCAGAGGACCTGGAGGATGGTGCAGAGCCAGTTGCCGCGGCGGTGTTCCAGCCGGCGGGCGATCGCCCAGCTGTCGCCGCCGGCCCCGGTCAGCACCGCGGCCGCCTCCACCGCCCCGGCCCGTGGTTCGCAGACGCGCAGCCGGCGGAGCCCAAGGACCGGGCGGCTCGACCGGCGGCGTACCGGGGCGACGCGTCGGGCGGCGCGGGCCAGCTCCGCCGCGATCTTCGTCGCCTCGGCCGGGTCGCTGAGTGGCCGGAGCTGCCCGGGCGGCCGGTAGCCGTTGACGATCTCCAGAAAGGTGCGGACGAACCGGTGCGCCGCCCGGGTGGCCTCCGGCCTGGCGGTGGCCAGGGCGGCAGGTGGCGCGCCCGCCCGGCGCCCGGGCCCGGTGGGGGTCGGGCGGACGTCGACGTGCCGCCCGGCCGGGCGTCCGGGATCGCGTCGGCGAGGGTCGAACAGGTCGAGGGTGAGCTGGTCCGCGCCCGGGCGGAACCAGGGCTCGCCCTCGTCGGTGCAGGGCGGGTCGAGCGGTGGCGCGGGACGGAGGCGGACCGGCGGGCGCGGTGCCAGCGGGCGGCGGGTGTCGACCATCCTCAACCCCTGTTCATTACGTTTGCCTTCGTTTGCCTTCGACGGCGTCCAGTCTCCGGCAGGCAAGTGCCCGTCGTCAATGCCCCGTCACTCGGCGTCGCGGTCGGTGAGCGGGTTTCCGCGTACCCACTCGGCGGTCTCGGCGTACTTCTGCTGGATGTACTCCTCCAGCCGGGCGCGCTCGACCCGCCACTGACCCCGTCCGCCGATCTTGATAGCGGGCAGCTCTCCGCTGCGCACCATGTGGTAGACCTGCGAGTCCGACACGTTGAGTTCCGTGGCCACGTCGGACAGCAGCAGGAACCTCGGCTCCACGCGAACTCCCGGGGTTGACGTCGTTTGCCTCAGTTTGCCATCAGTGGCGTCGCGAACCCAGCGGCCTCTCCGGCGCGTCCGACCCCTGCCGGGGGGACACGCCGGCGGGGAGCTTCTCCCGGGCGGGTGCGAGGTGTATGACGGTCACGGCGTACGGCATGATCGGCGCCCGGGGCCGGCGTCCGCCGGTCCGGGCCTGAGCAGGGGAGACACCGGTGACCGACGAGCTTGTCCGGGTGTACGTGCCGGCTACCGTCCCGATGCTGTCGCGGCTGCGCGAGCAGGGACTCGCCGACGGCGAGGCGCACGCGGTGACCCCCATGCTGCGCGAGTGGTACGCCGAGGGCGACGAGGAGGAGTTGGAGTACGTCGCCTTCACCCGGGCTGCCCAGGATTCGCTGCTGCTGCTCCGGGCCGACCCGGCCGCGCCCCGCCGCCGGGTGGTGGTCTCGGTGGACCTGCCGGCCACCGCGGTCGGCCGGGTCGACGGGGAACTCGGGTCCAGCCTGGTCCGGCTGACCGGGCCGGTGCCGGTGACCGCGGTGGCCGCCCTCCACGTTGACGGCGCGGAGGCGGTGGACGCCGTGGCGGCCGCCGCCGAGGTGGTCGCCGAGGCGCAGGCCGGCGACCCGGACGCCCAGTTCGTCGTCGACGGCGCGGAGGACCACGAGCTGGAGTGGTACGACGTGACCGAGCTGGACCTGCTGCTGCGCGCGGCCTCCTGACCGCGGCCCGGGCCCGCTGACCGGCTACCGCCGGCGGTTCAGCGCGCTCCCTCGGCCGGCTCGTCCTCGTCCGGGCCGGCCGCCGGGCCGAGGGTGCGGCCGAAGGCGATGAGCGTGGTCAGCGCCCCGACGAAGAGCACCCAGATGCCGTTGTCCACCCGCGAGGTGCCGAGCGCGGTCTGCGCGACTTCGTCCGCGTCGCTGAGCGCGGCGGCCAGGTCGAGCAGCGTCCGGCCGCCGATCCGGATGATCACCTCGGTGAGCAGCAGGAGCAGCCCGGGTCCCGCCCCGGCGAGCAGGTAGGCCGGCCAGCGGGGCTGCGGTGCCGCCGGGTCCCGGCGCGCCCGGCGGCGGGACCAGGTCAGGTAGCCGAAGGCCACGAGTCCGGCGAGCAGCCCGGCCAGCAGGGACTCCGTCCGGGAGACCCACTTCGCGGCGCTGAGCACCGACTCCTGGGTGTCGCCCGCGCCGAACAGGTCGGAGAGCGGGTCCCGGGCGCGGCTGAAGGCCACCACGAAGATCAGCGCGGCCAGCGCGGCGGTCGCGATGGCCCCGACCACCCGGGCGTTGCGGGCGCCGGCCACCGCGCCGCCGATGATGGCCGCCGCCGCGGTGGTGCCCGCGATCGTGTTGGTGGTCGCGTTGTCGGCGTAGGTCAGGTTGAGCGCCACCGCGGCGGCCAGCCCGACCAGCAGGCCGGCGCCGACGGCGGCGAGGAAGCGCAGGGTGGCGCGTTCGGTGCGGCGGGCGAGCGGGTTGGTCACCGCCAGGGCGACCGCGGCGCCGGCGACCAGCGCGGCCGAGATGACGCCGGGCAGCGCGTACGCGGAGAGGCTGATCGCGGTGACGCCGGCCGCGGCCGAGTGGATCGCGGCCCGGGTGGACCAGAGCATCGCCGCCAGCCAGCCGACGGCGACCAGGGCGAGTACCACCGCGCCGGGCGCGAACGTGGCCCGTCCGGTGCCCTCGGGCGCCGCGACGGCCTCGTCGACCGGGGCGGTCTCCTCGACCGCGACGGCCGTGGGCTGGTCCGGTTCCGCGGCCGTGGAGCTGCCGGACTGGTTGCTCATCGTCTCCCCTTCGACGGACGCCGGATCGGCCGCGACGGCCGGGCAGATCACCGGCCATCCAGGGTACGCGCCGCCGAGTGTCCTCCTCCGCGCCCGCCTCCGCCCCCGGGCAGCGCCTGCCCGATGGCCGTCGGTGCCGTCCAACCGGCGGCGCCGGCCGGACGGGCGACGGCTGAGCGGGGTGCCAGGCACCTTCCGGGCGATCGGCGGCTGCCGAAGGATCGCAGGAGCACTGTCCCGCCCGCCGATGGTTCGACGCCTCTGCGGCCGTTCCGACCTACGGTCCGGTGTGCGGTGGTCCGTCCCGAAGATCGGCCGGCGGAACGGCCGACGTGGGTGGCGGAAGCCGGGGCGGGGTGGGCTGAGGGGGGTCGCATGGAAGAATCGGCCCAGGTCCCGCCGCCGCGACCGGTCCACCGCGCGGTGTCCGGGCGCCCCGGCCGTCCGGTCGGTGCCCGCGGGTCCGGTTTCGCCACCGCCGTCGAGATCGCACAGGAGCCTGTGATGGACGCCGTGTTCTCCGTACCCGAGCCGCACAACGAGCCGGTACGCACCTACGAGCCGGGCAGCGCCGACCGGGAGCGGCTCCAGCGGCGGCTCACCGAGCTGGCCGCCGAGCGGATCGACCTGCCGATGACCATCGCCGGTGAGCGGCGGATGGCCGGCGGCGCGCCGATCAACGTGGTCCAGCCGCACAAGCACGCGCACGTGCTGGGCGTCACCGGGCATGCCAACCACGAGGACGCCCGCGCCGCGGTCAAGGCCGCCAAGGACGCCGCCCCGATGTGGCGGGCGCTGCCGTTCGAGGAGCGCGCCGCGATCTTCCTGCGCGCCGCCGAGCTGCTCGCCGGCCCGTGGCGGGACACCCTCAACGCGGCCACCATGCTCGGCCAGTCGAAGACCGCCGTCCAGGCCGAGATCGACGCGGCCTGCGAGTTCATCGACTTCCTCCGGTTCAACGTGCACTTCGCCCGCCAGCTGCTGGAGGCCCAGCCGAAGTCCTCGCCGGGGGTGTGGAACCGGTTCGACCACCGCCCCCTCGAAGGCTTCGTCTACGCGGTCACCCCGTTCAACTTCACCGCGATCGCCGGCAACCTGCCCTCGGCGCCGGCCCTGGTCGGCAACACCGTGGTCTGGAAGCCGGGCCCGACCCAGCAGTTCGCCGCGCACTTCACCATGCGGCTCTTCGAGGCGGCCGGCCTGCCGCCCGGCGTGATCAACATGGTCACCGGGCGCGGCGAGGAGGTCTCCGACGTCGTGCTCGCCGACCCGGACCTGGCCGGCATCCACTTCACCGGCTCCACCAAGGTGTTCCAGCACCTGTGGCGGACCGTCGGCGAGAACATCGCCGGCTACCGGGGCTACCCCCGTCTGGTCGGCGAGACCGGCGGCAAGGACTTCGTGGTCGCGCACCCCAGCGCCGACGTGGACGCCCTGCACACCGCGCTGATCCGGGGCGCCTACGAGTACCAGGGCCAGAAGTGCTCGGCCGCCTCGCGGGCGTACGTCCCGCGCTCTCTCTGGGAGGGTGGGCTGCGCGACCGGCTGGCCGCCACCGCCGACTCGCTGACCTACGGCGACGTCACCGACTTCCGCAACTTCGGCGGCGCGGTGATCGACGACAAGGCGTTCAGCCGGCACACCGCCGCGCTGGAGCTGATCAACGACGACGACACCTGCCGCGTCCTGGCCGGCGGCACCGCCGACGACTCGGTCGGATACTTCGTCCGGCCGACGCTCTTCGAGTGCTCCGACGCCGCGCACGAGACCTTCACCACCGAGTACTTCGGGCCGATCCTCGGCGTGCACGTCTTCGACGACGCCCGCTTCGACGAGGCGGTCGCCCAGGCCGAGTCGATCGCGCCGTACGCGCTGACCGGGTCGATCTTCGCGACCGACCGCCGGGTGGTCGACGCGGTGGCCGAGAAGATGCGGTACGCGGCCGGCAACTTCTACATCAACGACAAGCCGACCGGCGCGGTGGTCGGGCAGCAGCCCTTCGGCGGCGCCCGGGCCAGCGGCACGAACGACAAGGCCGGCTCGTGGCACAACCTGGTGCGCTGGATGTCGCCGCGGACGATCAAGGAGACCTTCGTCCCGGCGACCGACCACACGTACCCGCACATGGGCTGAACCGGCGGC
>NZ_JAPFQV010000066.1:0-36211 GCF_033804685.1 Micromonospora sp. RTP1Z1 | reverse complement strand
CATGCCCGTGGTTTCTCTGCAGTGATCGGCTTGCCTAGACAACAGGCATGATCACCGAGAGCCACGGGCACCCTCACGCCGGGGTCCACTCAGGACAGCGCAGCCCCCGCCAACTTCGAAGACCCACAATGGGGCGATCGAGGCGGACGCCCAGCGGCTCCTCATCGGGCGGTCGTCTGGTCCGACGCGGCCAACAGGTTGACCAGAAAGGCGACGGTCGTTGGCTCAGCCGGCGCACCCGCGAGCAGGTCGTCAAGCCAATCGTGGCGCAGTATCGGCATGTCGTACAACGCGCGGCACACCTGCGGCTCGGCCCGCCAGTGCGCCAGCACCAGCGCTCCCATTTCTGCCGCGCCCAGCTGAGCCTTTCGACCGTGGGTCAGCCGCTGCCGAACCTTCTCGGCGGCCTTACGCGCGGTCGCCGTTCCGGTAGCGAGGCGCGTCACGACCGACCGGGTGCCCAGCCGCGCAGGAGTCAAGCCCGAGTCGAGAGGCACACTGGCGAGCTCGGAATCCAGCCGCGTCATCAACCGCCCGAGGAGCAGCGAGTTGCGCTTGTCCGCCGGCGCCACAGCCAGCGCCAGTTCGATGAATCGCCGATCGAACATCGGGTTGATGTAGTGGCGCCGTACCGCGGCGACCGTGCCGTGCAGGCCGGCCCAGCGGTACATGCGGTGGTACAGGTAGAAGTCATCCGTGGCCCGCAACCAGTCGCCGGCCGGAAAGAGCTCTTTCAGGCTGGCCAGCGTCGTCTCCTGCGCCCGGATCCGGAAGTCCTCCGTCAGAGCCTTCGCCTCGACCGCTTCGTTGCTGAAGAGCCGCCACCGCGCCAGGCGCTCCACGAGATGGCCCGACGCCGTCGCGCCCGTTGGCTGCCCAGCGTAATAGAAGCCTCGCGCCACCTCGCCCCCCAGACCGCCAAGGCGGTGCCCCTGGTCCAGGTGCGCCTCGGCCAGCAACAACGGAGCGAGCGCGAGCGGACTGGCCTGACATTCCAGCTGTCTGGCCGCCGCCAGCGCCAAGGTGTGGGCCTCCCGCGGCGTGGGCGGGCGCTGCTGATCGAGCCGGTAAACCTCGTGCCGGAGGCCGTAACGGGCCGAGAGCCGGGCGGCGATCCGAACGTCGGGGCTGGTCGGGCTGCCGAGCGTGAGTGCTGCGAGTCCTGTCCTCAGCTTCGCGGGGATCGCGGCGAGCAGAATGCGGGAGTCGTGGCCGCCGGTGAGCTGCAGGATGGTGTCCGGGTGATCCTCCAAGTAGTTGCTCTGCCAGCGGTTGAGAATCTGCGCCATCTCGTCAACGGCATCGTCCAGCGCAGGTGCCCGGTCAGGCCGGTCCGGGGGGTCCGCGTACCGCCGCTGGCGCAGCGATCCGCCGTCAAGGGTGGCGATCGTAGCGGGTGGCAGCGCTCGGACATTCTCGAAGATGGTGAGCGTGCCGACCTGCCAACCGATCATGGCTTGGGCGCCGAGACCGACCGGATCCAACCGGCCGCCCGCCAGCACGGCAAGAGTGCGGGCGCTGGTCGAGACGGCCGCCACCCCGTCCCCCTGCCACCAGTAGATCTGTCGGAACCCGAGCCAGTCGCCGGCGACCACGACCGGCGCACCGGCGCGCTGTCGATGCGCGGCGGCGAAGGGCGGCAGGAGTGACGTCAGATCCCCACCGCCGGTGATCATGCCGGCCAGCTCGGCCGTTGGCACGTCCCGCTCCGGGGTACGGGCGGCGCGGTTCAACCGCACCGTGAACCCCGCCCCAGGCTCGGCCAGGAGGTCGCCCGGGTCGCTGCCGGCAAATGCCACCCAGCCGTCCTCGGCCTGGTCGACGCGGACCACGCCAGCCTCGTCGTCGCGTAACACGCCAAGTGCCTGGTCAACGACGCCGCGCAGCGAGTCGGCAGCGTGCGGCGCGCACGAGACGGCGAGAAAGTCCTTCATGGAATGCGGAAACCTCCCGGCGCGGCCTTCCGCCACGAGCCTGATCGTGTGCTACCTGTCAACGCGCTCAACGGGCCTTCGCGGCGACGAACTCGGCGAGGCCGCCGAGCGTCTCGAAGAGCTCGGCGTTGACCTCGTCGTCGTCGAACCGAATGTCGAACCGCTCCTCGATGGCGGCGATGAGCTCGACCACGGCCATCGAGTCGAGTTCGGGCAGGCCGTCCAAGAGCGGCGTCGACGGGTCGAGCGTGTCGGCGCGGTCGGAGATGCCGAGCGTCTCGACAACCACGGACTTGACGTCTGCGAAGGACGCGGTGCTGGTCGTACCCATTGTTTCTCTCCTCGGATCGGGCCGAAATCAGACAAGCACCTCGGCGGGCAACGGATGGCTGAGAAAGGCGGTGGGACTGGCTGTCAGACCGTACGCGCCGGCTTGGAAGAGCACGACGAGGTCGCCGACCTCGGCCCGCGGCAGGGTGACGTTGTCGCCGAGCAGGTCCAGCGGGGTGCACAGACAACCCACCACGGTCACCTGTTCCCCCGGCTGGTCCGCCCATCGGTTGCCGATGGCGAGCGGGTAGTTGCGGCGGATCACCTGGCCGAAGTTGCCCGACGCGGCCAACTGGTGATGCAGACCGCCATCCACCACGAGAAACGTCTTGCCGCGCGATTCCTTCCGGTCCACGACGCGGGTCACGTAGACGCCGCACTCACCGACGATGTACCGGCCCAGTTCCACGATGATCCGGGCGTCGGGCAGCTTCGGCCGGATCGATCCCTCGATCAACTCCCGCAGGTTGGCTCCCACGGTCGCGAGATTCAGCGGCTCGTCCTTTGCGAAGTAGGGGATGCCGAAGCCGCCGCCGAGGTTGAGGTAGCGGATCGGCAGAGGCGACTCGTCGGCCAACCGCAGCATCAGCTCAACCGTCTGCCGCTGGGCCTGGCAGATGCTCTCCGCGCGCAGGTTCTGTGACCCCGCGAAGACGTGGAAGCCCAGGAAATCGAGGTCGGCGTGGGCCAGTTCCTTGAGCAGCGCCGGCACCCGCTCCGAGTCGATCCCGAACTGCTGCGGACCGCCGCCCAGGCGCATGCCCGAGCCCTTGACTGAGAAGTCGGGGTTGACCCGTATCGCGACTCGCGGCCGGATACCGAGCCGACCGCCGGTGGCGACCACCCGCTCCGCCTCGGTTTCGGACTCCAACTCGATCGTCGCACCCGCGGCGATGGCCTGGGCCAGCTCGGCGTCCGTCTTGCCCGGGCCGGCGAAGCTCACCAGGTCCGCCGGCATCGGCGTGTCCAGCGCGGTCCGCAGTTCCAGCCCGGACGCCACGTCGAACGCATCCACCAGGCCGCTGAGGTGCTGGACGACCGCCGGCATCGGGTTCGCCTTCACCGCATAGCTGATGTTCACCCCGGCGGGCAGCGTGTCCCGGAGCAGCTGCACCCGGCGGGTCAGCAGCGCCCGGTCGTAGGCGAAGAACGGGGTGCTGCCGACCCGTTCGGCGAGCCGGTCGACCGGAATGCCGCCGATGAGGAGCGCGCCGGAGCGGCCCTCGAAGGAGGCCAGGGCGGGGTGTGTCACCTGGTCACTTCCTCGCGAAGAAGGTTTCGGTCGTACTTTCCGTTCGGGGTTCGCGGCAAGGCGGCGCGCCGCACGATCTGCTTCGGCACCATGTAGAGCGGCAGTCGTTCCCTCAACTCGGCCAGCAGGCCGGCCTCGCTGAACTCCTGTCCGGCCGCCGGGCTCACGACGAGCGCCACGTGCTGCCCGATGCGCGGATCGTCGACACCCAACGCCACCGCGTCGCCGACCAGACCGGTCTCGTAGGCGACCTCCTCGACCTCGGCTGGGCTCACCCGGTAACCCGAGGTTTTGATCATCTCGTCGTTGCGTCCGACGAAGTACAGGAACCCCTCGTCGTCGCGTCTGACGATGTCGCCCGACCAGACCGCGATCTCCGGACGGAGTGCCCCCTCGCTGCCGGGGGCCGGGCGGAACCTTTCCGCCGTGCGCTCCGGGTCGTTCCAGTAGCCCATCGCGACCAGCGCGCCTCGGTGCACCAGCTCGCCCTCCTCGCCCGGATCGGCGAGCGTCCCGTCGGGTCGGACGACAAGGATCTCCACATTGGGGATCGCCTTGCCAATCGAGTCGGGCCGGCGGTCGACCTCGGCGGGATCCAGGTACGTGGACCGGAAGGCCTCGGTGAGGCCGTACATGAGGTACGGCTTGGCCACCGGGAAGATCTGGCGCAGCCGGTCGAGCGTGGCCTTCGGCATTCGACCGCCCGTGTTGGCGATGTAGCGCATGCGCCGGAGAGCCTCGTCTGGCCACCGTTGCTCGGCGAGCTGCAACCACAGGGGTGGAACGCAGGTCAGTCCGGTCACGCCGTGCTTCGCGCAGAGCCTCACCACGTCACCCGGGAACAGATAGTTGACCAGCACGACGTGAGCACCGACCGTGAACCCGGTGGTCAGCTGGCTGAACCCGGCGTCGAAACTCAGCGGCAGCGCCGCGAGGATCACGTCGTCGGCGCTGTTGCCCAGGTAATCGCTGACGCTCTCGGCGCCGGCGATGAGGTTACGGTGCGAGAGCACGACGCCCTTGGGCTTTCCGGTGCTGCCGGACGTGTAGAGAATGGCGGCCGGATCGGCATCGATCACCTGCCGGCCCGGCACGCCGCCGCTCGCGGCACCCAGCCCCGCCCACGTCGAGACCGTGTAGCGGGTGTGCGACGCGGTACGCGGCGGGGGCCCGATCAGCACGACGTGCTCCACCGACTTGGCCTCGGCCAACTCGTCGCGCAACAGGTCGAGACGCTCGGCCGTAGTGATCAGCACCCGAACGGCGCAGTCCGCGAGGATGTAGCCGACCTGCTTGGGGCGAAGCAGCGGATTGACCGGGACGAAGACTCCGCCGGCGGCCGAGGTGCCGAACACCGCCTCCACGGTCTCAGGCCGCTTGTCGAGGTAGACCGCCACCCGCTCGCCCCGCTTGAGACCGAGGCGCTCCAGACCCGTCGCCACGCCGACGACGTTCCGCCAAAGTTCGGCGTAGGTCAGGGTCACCTCCTTGAAGGTGAGCGCGGGTGACCGGCCGTGTCGCCGAGCGGTCGCGGCCAAGAGGTGGTGCAGTCCCGTACGCATCGCAGGGCTCGCTCTCTTCGGACCGGGTTCACCAGCTGACACAGGCCAACTCGCTGTAGAGATAGTCGATCTGATCCGGTGTGAGGTGGTCGCTCTTGAACATCTTCCGGCGGGGCGACCCGAGCATGATCGAGCCAGCCGGCCGCTCCCCCACCACCCTCAGTTCGGCCAGGGTCGCCAGCGCGCCATGACGGATCAGCAGGTGCCGGGCGAGTGGGCGGGCCAACCGACGGAACAGCTCCTCGTCGCTCACGTACAGGATCGACGCGAAGACCGGCAGGTCCTTTCGGCGGTCCTTGCGGAACATGACGTGGCAGTGCCCGCCGCCGTGGACGAGCAACAGGTGCCGTGCCGCGCCCGTCGCCACGTGATCCTGATAGATCTCGAGTTCGGACGGGGTCAGCGTGGCCTGAATCCGGGCGGGATCGCTGCTGATGACGGACCGCCCGGGCCAGGACGGCCATGGCAGGTTGGGCACCAGGGCCGTGGCGGTGTCGAGGAAGCTGAAGCCGAGCCGGGCGTTGAGCGGCACCACGTTGCCACTCGGCGACAGGTCGGTGAAGTGGTATCCGTCCTGCGACAGCAACGCCTTCAGCAACCGCAGGC
Organism: Micromonospora sp. RTP1Z1; assembly: GCF_033804685.1. Lineage (NCBI taxonomy): Bacteria > Bacillati > Actinomycetota > Actinomycetes > Micromonosporales > Micromonosporaceae > Micromonospora > Micromonospora sp. RTP1Z1. The sequence goes on along the minus strand of NZ_JAPFQV010000066.1, from coordinate 30,527 downwards.
TGTGGAACCGGTACTGCGGCAGCACACACCAGGCGCCCAGGTTGCAGAACCGCTCCGGCCGGCCATCGATCCACCGCTCTGAATAGAAGGCGAGGTAGACGCCCACCACGCCCTCGTCGGCAAGCAGCAGGAAGCCGTGATTGGGCCCGTCGACCTTCCATGGGACGAGCATGGCTCCGGCCCAGGCGTCCACCGCTACCCGGCGATTGAGGTGCCGGTGGAGGAACTCCGCGGCCGCCTGCACCTCGGCTCCGGTGATGGGGAGAACCCGCACGGCCATCTACGTCCCCATCCCAGGTCCTCTTTCCCCGCGCCCCGAACGCGCCAACGCCGACCGTAACCGGCCCGGGCGACGATATCTCGCAAGGCCACTCGGCCGGCTCGCATTGCCGGGTTCCCGTCACCTGTAAACGCCCAGTGGCGATCGGCCTTCTGATCGACTCCGCTCGACCAAATCCTGATTCGATCTCCGAACGGATGATGTTCGTTGGCCGAAGAGCGCCGCAGCCCCCGTCGCGCGCACAACGCAAAGGGGCCGTGCGCGCCGTAACCCGCGATAACTGTCCCGCTCCGACGGACCACAGTGGCAGGCAATGGCGGCAGCCGTTTACTCGCATCACCCAGGAAGGCGAGGCAGCGACGCATGAAATGGTTTCGATAAATTCCCTTGCAAAGAATCCGACACTGATGATCCGGGGCGGCGCCTTGTTTGCCGTCCGCACGGTCCGGCAGTGTTACCGGCATCACTGTGGACCGTTTACAAGGGGAAGTGATCCGCACCGTGAAGGATCGACCTCATGTCACCATCCTCATCGCCAACCTTCCCGCCGAGCGTGACCGTCGCGTCATCCGTGAGTGCCTGAGCCTGGAGGCCAACGGTTTTGACGTCACGGTGATTGCGCCCCGCGGAGACAAGAACCTCCGGATCCTGCCCGGCAGCAGGGGCACCCGGCTCAAGCCCTATCCGCTGATTGTCTACGGTTCAGGTGTCGTCTCGTTCGCGGTGGAGTTCGGCTGGTCTTTCCTGTGCATCACGATACGACTGCTCGGTGAACTGTTCAGTGGGCGGGCACATGCCGTTCAGGTGTGCAACCCCCCCGACGTCTACTTTCCGCTCGCGTTGATCTGGCGGGCACTCGGTCGTCCGTGGGTGTTCGACCACCACGACCTCTGCCCCGAGATCTACGCCGCCCGCGCCGGCGGGTCCGCCAACAAACTGGTGTTCCGCGCGCTGGTCATGCTCGAGTGGCTCACCCTTCGGACGGCCACAGCGGTCATCGCGACGAACGAGTCCTTCCGCAAGAACGCCGTGCGCCGAGGCGTGCCGCCGGAGAAGGTCACCGTGGTGCGCAACGGCCCGGCGACGAACGAAATCTCCCGAGACGGGAGCCCGGTTCCGGACCGACAGGACGACGACGTTCACAAGGTCGTCTATCTCGGTGTCTTCGGTCGGCAGGACAACGTCGACGTCGCGGTGCTGGCCGCCGAGGAGCTGGCAAAGCGGCGGAGCCGCAGAGACTGGCGGATGGTTCTCGCCGGCGACGGCGAGACGATGGTCAGCCTCACCAAACTCGCCGCCGAACGTGGGCTGAACGATCTCGTCGAGTTCACCGGCTGGCTCGACGGGCCGGCGGTCGACTCGCTGCTGCGCACGGCCACCATCGCGATTCAGCCCGACCTACCGACTCGGATGAACCATCTCTCCACGATGGCCAAGACCGTCGAATACCTCGGCAGAGGCATCCCCGTCGTCGCGGTCGACCTGATCGAGACCCGGCGGACCGCTGACGCGGCCGCTCGCTACGTGCCGAACGGCTCACCCGCTGAGTTCGCCGAGGCCATCGACGGACTGCTGGACGACGCCGCGCAACGCGAACAGATGCACGATGTCGCCCTGAGCCGCTTCACCACGATGCTCGCCTGGGAACATCAGGCACGGCAGTACGTATCCCTCTGGCGGCGGTTGCTCGCCCGTCGCCTGGGCCAGCCGGTCGCGGCAGGGCCGGACGCGCCGAGATCCCCGCGGAGCACGACGGCCGACCAGCCCGCCGCCTCGCCTCTGGACGCCCCCCGTGCCAGCGTCGTCATCGCGGCGCACAACGAAGCCGGCGTCATCGGGCGCTGCCTGGACACGCTGATGGCAGATGCGAGAGACGGCGAGTTCGACATCACGGTGGTCGCCAACGGATGCACCGACTCCACCGCGCAGATCGCCGGGAGCCGACCGGGGGTACGGGTCGTCGAGCTTAGTGTGGCGGGCAAGCCGGCCGCGCTCAACGCGGGCGACGAGGTTGCGGTCGGCTTTCCGCGCATCTATCTGGACGCCGACGTCGTGGTGACGACGGAGGGACTGCGGCTCCTCGCCGATGCCGTACGCCCGCCGCTCGGCGCGGCTGCCAGCCGGGCGCTGGCGGCCGTTCCCCGCCGGGGGCTGGACCTGACCCGCCGGCCGCTGCTGATACGCGCCTACTTCGCCATCCATCGCCACCTGCCCACCTTCCGCGATGGCCTGTTCGGGCGGGGGGTGATCGCCCTCTCCGCCGAGGGGCGGAAACGGTTCAAGACCATTCCTGACCTGGTCGCCGACGACCTGTTCCTCGACTCCCTGTTCGAGCGGTCCGAAAAGCGGGAGGTCTCGGGGGTGACCTCCCTGATCGCCACGCCACACCGCATTGGTGACCTGGTACGCCGGCTCACGAGAGTGCGCAGCGGCAACGCGGCCATGCGCGCCACCGCCTCGAGCGAATCAGCCCCGACGAGGGTACGTGCCGCGAGGCGGCTCTCCTGGCTCCGCGACGTCGTCCTTCCTCGGCCCTGGCTGGCGCCCGCCGCGGTCTGCTACGTCGCGATCAGCCTGGCCGCGGCGTCCCGGGCACGACGCGTGGGCCGGGGCGGGCAGACCTGGGAACGCGACGAATCGTCGCGGGGTGTACCGGCCGTCACGTCGCCTGGCAGAGGACGCGAGCCGGCCGGGAGCATTCCGGCCAGCAGGTTTCAATTGAGGGACGAATGACAGCGGACGACCGGATCATCAACATCTGCTTCCACGGAATCGGCGAGCCCGGACGGGACCTGGAACCGGGCGAGGACCGGTACTGGGTCGGCAGCGATCAGTTCCTTGCGATCCTCGACGAGGTGGCGACCTGGCCTGCCGTACGGATCAGCTTCGACGACGGCAACATCTCGGACCTGCGATTCGGGCTTCCCGCCCTGATCGAACGGAACCTGACGGCCGACTACTTCGTGCTGGCCGGTCGCATTGGCAAGCCGGGCAGCCTCGGTGAGTGGGACGTGCGAGAGTTGCACCAACACGGCATGACCATCGGAACTCACGGCAGGTCACACCGATCGTGGCGCGGCATGGACCCGAGAGCCGTTTATGACGAGCTGGTGGTGGCTCGAAAGCGACTGGCCGCGGTGTGCGAAGCGCCGGTCGACCTGGCCGCTTGCCCGCTCGGCCGTTACGATCGACGGCTCCTGGCCGAGCTGCGGCGCCTCGGCTACACGCGCGTGTTCACCAGCGACCGTAGAACGGCCGGTCGACGGACGTGGCTTCAGCCGCGCTTCAGCGTCCGGCGGGAGGACACGCCGGCGTCGCTGCGCGCCGAGGTACTGGCTCGGCCGAGCCTTCTCCGCCGCAGCCGACTGAGTGCGATCGGGATCGCCAAACGCCTCCGGTGACCGGTCGGGTTCTAGGCAGCCGGACGGACGCTGTGCGGTCCCGGCGTTTCCCGGAACCTGGCCGGGCTGAGGAGTGCGCGTACGGCGGCCTGACTCGGGCGCCGACGCAGCAGGGCGCGGCTCAGTTCTCGGACGAGCAGGGCCGCCCAGAAGGCGGCGGTGGCGAGGCGGCCGTGGCGACGGCGGTAGAGGCGTACCCGGTTGAGCGTCAACAACGCCCACAGGCCCGGCGACTGCCGGGAATCGCCCTCGAGGTGCACGGCCTCAGCGGCGGGGGTGAATCGGGTGACGAAGCCGGCGTCCCGGGCCCGCAGGGCGAAGTCGGTCTCCTCCGAATAGAGGAAGAAGTACTCCTCCCACGGCGCGCATCGGCGCCAGCACTCAGCGCCGATCAGCAGCGTTGAGCCCTCCGCCCACGCTGTGATCGCCTCGTTGGCGTAATGCCGGTGATCGGTGACCGTCTCGCCGAGCGCCGGATACCGGCCCGCCCGCTCGGCGCCGAGGACCGCGTCGCCGAGAGTGCGCGGGATGCTGGGCTCTCGCCGCATCGTGAAGATCAGTTCTCCGTCGCCGTCGACCAGCCGTGGCACGGCGATACCGGTGCCCGGCGTTCGGAGGACCTTGAGCAGCTCGCAGCCGCATCCGGCACCGAGCCGGACGTCCGGATTGAGTACGAGCACCGCGCTGTGAGGTTCGGCGGCGGCCACCCCGGCATTGATACCGGCGGCATAGCCCGCGTTCCGTCCCATCTCCACCACGGTGGCGGTCGGAGCGAGCCGTCGCACCGTGTCGACCGTGCCGTCCGCGGAGGCATTGTCGACGACCGTCAGATGCCAGTCGATTCCCTCAAGCCCTGGCCTCAGCGAAGCGATCAGATCAGCGAGAAGCCGCTCGCTGTTGTAGGTGACCACCACCACCGCGATGGTTTCATCGCTGCCGCTCAATCCCGCTCCTCAACAATTGTGAGCCCGCCCCACGAGACCGGCCCGTATATCGTGCCTGGTCAGGGAAATGGATGAAAGGACCGAGTCGGGTAGGTTTGGTGTCGGCTACCGGTCATCGGCCTCGCGCCTGAGTCGGCGCGGCGTCAGTGGAAGGATCCCGCGGATCCGCCGCGCCCGGGTCAGACCGGGCCGGCCGTCAGGGCCGGCCCAGGGCACGGTACTCCCATCCCGCCGCGCGCCATTGGGCTCGGTCCAAGGCGTGCCGGCCGTCGACAATGCGCCGCCTCGCCACCACGGTGCCCAACGCCGCCGGGTCGATCTCCCGGAATTGCGACCACTCGGTCAGCAGCACCACGACGTCCGCGTCTGTTGCCACATCGACGGCGCTGTCACCGTATCTGAGCGCGGGATATGCCCGGCGGGCATTGTCCATGGCAACCGGATCGAACACCCGCACCCGCGCCCCCGCTTGATGCAGGCTGCTCGCAACATCGAGAGCCGGCGCGTCGCGGATGTCGTCCGAGTCCGGCTTGAACGCCGCACCCAGGGCCGCCACCCGGACCCCGCGAAGATCCCCGCCGGCGAGCTCGCGTACCAGATCCACCATCCGCGCCCGACGGCGCTGGTTGATCCCGTCCACTTCCCGGAGGAACGCTACCGCCTGCCCCACCCCCAGCTCATCGGCCCGATGCATGAATGCGCGGATGTCCTTGGGCAGGCATCCGCCACCGAAGCCCAGTCCTGGCCGGAGGAACCGGCTGCCAATCCTCTCGTCGAGTCCCAGCGCCTCAGCCAGGTCATGGACGTCCGCGCCACTGGCCTCACAAACCTCGGCCATGGCATTGATGTACGAGATCTTTGTCGCCAGGAAGCCGTTTGCCGCAACCTTGACCAGCTCGGCGGTCTGCGGATCCGTCACCATCACCGGGCTGCCCTGGCCGATCATGGGGGCGAACACCTCGCGCAGCTGTTGCTCGGCCCACCGAGACGAAACGCCGAACACCAACCTGTCCGGACGCATCGTGTCGTCGACGGCGAATCCCTCTCGGAGAAACTCCGGGTTCCAGGCCAGCTCCACGCTGTCACCGGCCGGCGAGACGGCTTGGATCCGTTCGGCGAGACGGGCCGCGGTACCGACCGGAACCGTTGACTTGCCCACGACCAGCGCCCGCCGTCCAAGGTTACGGGCCAATGCGGTCACCGCAGCGTCGACATGCTGGACGTCAGCCGCAAACGAGTTGGCCAGCTGCGGAGTCCCTACGCAGACAAAGTGGACGTCGCCGAAGTCGGCCGCCTCTTCCAGTGAGGTGGTGAAATGCAGCCGCCCCGAGTCCAACGCCTTGGCGAGCAGCTCGGGCAGCCCAGGTTCGAAGAACGGCACCTCACCCGCGGCCAGTCGCTCGATCTTGTTCGCGTCGACGTCGACGCCGAGAACCTGGTAGCCGAGCGCGGCCATACACACCGCGTGGGTAGCCCCCAGGTAGCCGGTGCCGATGACGGTGAGGTTGGGGGCGGTGGCACCCACCGACTCCGCGAACCCGGTGTCCATGGCTTCCTCCAGACGGTCAGGCGCTACCGACAGCGCCTCGGCGAGCTGTGCGATGACAGGGGGCAGCGCTGTCAGTACGCTCCGGAGCTTCGGATGACGGCGCTCAGCGTGCGGACCAGGATCGCCAGGTCCATCGTCAGAGACCAGTTCTCCACGTACGACAGGTCGAGCCGGATGGACTCCTCCCACGACAGGTCGGACCGGCCGGAGACCTGCCACAGCCCGGTCAGGCCGGGCTTGACCACCAGGCGCCGGCGCATATCCGCCGGATAGCCGGCAACCTCACGGGGCAGCGGCGGTCGAGGTCCGACCAACGACATGTCGCCCTTGAGCACATTGACAAGCTGCGGGACCTCGTCCAGCGACAGCCGGCGCAGCCAGCGCCCGACCCGGGTTACCCGAGGATCGTCTCGCATCTTGAACAGCCCGCCGTCGATCTCGTTGCGGTCGAGCAGTTCCGCCAGACGATCTTCGGCGTCCACGTACATCGTCCGGAACTTGTAGATGACGAACGGTCGGCCGTTCTTGCCCACCCGCTCCTGGCGGAAGATCGCGGGACCACCGGCCCCGGGGCTCATCCTGATCACCAGGGCGATCGCCAGCAGCACCGGGGCGGCGAGAATCAGCAGCAGGAGCGCCGACACGCGGTCGAAGACCGTCTTGACGAACCGCCGGCCGCCCTTCAGACGAGGGTGCTCGACGTGCAGCATCGGCAACCCGTCCACGGGGCGGATGGTGGTGCGGTCGCCGGCCACGTCGACGAGATTGCTCGCGACGATGAGGTCGACGTCGTCAGGTTCCAGTTGCCACCCCAACCGCCGCAGGGCGGCTCCGGCGATCTCCGGGCAGGAGAGCACGACGACGGTATCCGCACCCGCACGAGCGACGGCGGTCGCCACGTCCTCGAACGTACCGAGGATCGGCGGCAGACCAGCCCGGCGCGGTTCCACGAACTCGGCCCGGGGTTGGGGCAGGCAGGCGCCAACCACACCGAGTCCGTGGTAGCGCTCGCGGCTCAGCCTTCTGGTCATCTCTGCGACGGCCAGCTCGTGCCCGACCACGATCACCCGGTGCAGCCGTTCACCGCGTGCCCATGAGCGGTGCAGGTGCTGGCGGACAAGGTACCGCATCGCGACGCCGGCGACGACGAGCAGCGGCATCGCGATGATCACGTAGCCTCGGGCGAGCCGGAAATCGAACGCAAAGGCAACAACCGCCAAGGTGGCGGTAACGGCGAGGCCGGATCGAAATACCCGAGCGTACTCATCATTCCCGACGAAAAGATGGCGTAGTTCATACACTCGGTTGAGGGTGAGAGCGGCCATCCAAGCAAACGGCAGAGCTATGGTAATCCAGAGATGGATTCGGTTATACGGTGCGGCCGTCCCCGGACCGAAGCGAAGGCCCAGGGCCGCAGCCGCCGAGGCCAGTCCCACCCCAAGGTCGACCAAACACAGCGTAATCACATAACGGGACTGCCAGTCACTCCGCGTCGGGCCGGCCGAATCCTCTGGTGGCGCCATCGATCTGCTTCGGATGACCGTAAGGTCGATGACCGGTGCGAGGTCCACCGAATTCACTCTGCCTCCATTTTCGCCCGTCGGTCAGCCGTCCGCCGTTCGGTTTGCCTTCCGGCTCAAGATGGTGCGGTACCCGCGGAAACTGCGCGGCCAGGAGCAAGCCGTCCAGGAAGCGCATGCGAAACCCGCCTGCACTTGAGGATGCTCAACCCAGACTCGCTCCGCCAGCGTAGTTTCGGGCTTTCCGGTCCGGAGTCCAATTGTCGACATTGAAACGGGTGCAGGGCCGCCCGACACGTCGCCGAACCGGCACGATGCAATGGCCCGTTCAGTTGCCGCACATCACCGGTCGGGGCGGTTGGGCGCCCAACTTTCGGAAGTAACGTGCCGATGACGGCCGGCGGGCGACGAAGCGAATGTCCGCCCGTCGCAGGGAACGCTGAAAAGCTATCTTCCGTCGGAGTAGGGCGTTGCGCCCGAATTCAGGCTGGCCACGAATGACCGACAGGTCTGGTAGTCCGGCAGTAGCCCCGCTGTACGTGCCTGAGCAAGGCTCGGCGCGGCTGCGTCCCGGGTCGACAGCAGCGGCACCCGCGCCGGCCAGTCGATCGCCAATTGCGGGTCAAGGGGGTGCACGGCGTGCTCGGCCGTAGGGTTGTAGGTGGTGGAGCAGAGGTAGCTCAGCGTGGCGTCTTCGGTCAGCGCGCAGAAGCCGTGTCCCAGGCCTTCGCCGAGGTAGAGGGCGCGACGGTCGACGTCGTCGAGGCGGCTGGCCTCCCACTGTCCAAAGGTCGGCGAGCCCACCCGGACGTCCACTACCATGTCGATGACCGCACCGCGTACGCACGTCACGTATTTGGCCTGACCGGGCGGCACATCAGCAAAGTGGATGCCACGGACCACCCCTTGCGCGGAGACCGAGAGGTTGCCCTGCGGGAGCCGAAGCGGGTGTCCGACCGCAGCGGCGAGCCGGTCGAAGCGGTACCACTCCATGAACAGTCCACGTGGGTCGCCGTACTGCTGTGGGGTGATCTCCCATGCCCCGTCGATGCTCAGCGGCCGGATCTTCATCGGCGCACATCCCCGCCGTGCTGCTCGGCCAGCAGGCCGAGCAGGTAGTCGCCGTATCCACTCCTGGTCAGCGGCTCGGACAAGGTACGCAGCCGCTCGTCGTTGATCAGGCCGGCCCGCCACACCACCTCTTCGATGCATCCGATCTTCATGCCCTGGCGTTCCTCGATCACCCGAACGAACTCGGCGGCCTGCATCATCGAGGTGAAGGTGCCGGTGTCCAGCCAGGCGGTACCCCGGTCCAGCACCGTCACGGACAGCTCACCCAGCTCCCGGTAGGTCTCATTGACCGCCGTGATCTCCAGTTCGCCCCTTGCGCTGGGCGTGAGCTTGCGGGCGATGTCGACCACCCGGTTGTCGTAGAAGTAGAGGCCGGGCACGGCGTAGCGGGACCTGGGGTGGGCCGGCTTTTCCTCAATAGACAGGACACGGCCGGCCGCATCGAAGTCGACCACCCCGTATGCCCCGGGGTTGGCCACCTGGTAGGCGAAGATCCGCCCGCCGATCAGCCCGCCGTGCCCGGCGAGCTGCCGACCGAGGCCGACGCCGTGGAAAATGTTGTCGCCGAGGATCAGTGCCACGGACTCGGCGCCGATGAAATCGGCACCGATGATGAAGGCCTGCGCGATCCCCGCCGGGCGGGGCTGTACGGCGTATTCGAGCCGCAGCCCGAACTGGTTGCCAGCTCCGAACAGGCGACGGAACTGGTCCTGGTCCTCAGGCGTGGTGATGATCAGGATCTCCCGCACCCCCGCCATGACCAGGGTGGAGAGCGGGTAGTAGACCATTGGCTTGTCGAAGACCGGCATGAGCTGCTTGGACACCGCACGCGTGATCGGCCACAGCCGAGTTCCGGTGCCGCCGGCAAGGAGGATTCCGCGCATGGCCGGAGGCTAGCGGCGGACACGCAACGCTGGTGTCGCCGATGCGACTGAAGCCCGAGCGGAAGTTACGTAGACTCCGGAACTCGTGAGGATCCTCGTCACCGGCGGAGCCGGATTCATCGGGTCCGAGTACGTGCGCATGCTGTTGAAGGCGCCGGGAAGCACCGGTCAGGCCGACCCGCACCTCGAGCCGAGTGCGGTCACTGTGCTGGACAAGCTGACCTACTCCGGAAACCTGCAAAACCTGGCACCCGTCCGTGACGACCCACGACTGCGGTTCCAGCAGGGCGACATCTGCGACCCGGTCCTCGTCAATGAGGTCGTCGCCGGTCACGACGTGATCGTGCACTTCGCCGCCGAGTCCCACGTCGACCGCTCCATCGACGGCGCCGCTCCGTTCGTCACCACCAACGTGCTCGGCACCCAGACGTTGCTCGACTCCGCGCTGCGGCATGGAACGCACCGGTTCGTGCACGTCTCCACCGACGAGGTGTACGGATCCATCGACGAGGGCTCCTGGACCGAGACCTGGCCGCTGGCCCCGAACTCGCCGTACTCGGCCTCCAAGGCCGGCTCGGATCTGCTGGCGCTGGCCTACCACCGCACCCACGGCCTGGACGTGGTGGTCACCCGCTGCTCGAACAACTACGGGCCGTACCAGTTCCCGGAGAAGGTCATCCCCCTGTTCGTCACCAACCTGCTCGACGGCGGCACCGTGCCGCTCTACGGCGACGGCGGCAACATCCGTGACTGGCTGCACGTGCACGACCACTGCGTGGGGATCGCCCTGGTCCAGGAGAAGGGCCGCACCGGCGAGGTCTACAACATCGGCGGCGGCACCGAGCTCACCAACAAGGAGCTCACCAGCCGGCTGCTGGAGGCCTGCGACGCCGGGTGGGACCGGGTCGTGCCGGTCGCCGACCGCAAGGGCCACGACCGCCGCTACTCGCTGGACATCAGCAAGATCAGGGGGGAGCTCGGGTACGCGCCGAGCATCAACCTCGAGCGCGGCCTGGCGCAGACCGTGCAGTGGTACCGGGACAACCGGGCCTGGTGGGAGCCGCTGAAAACGGGCACCAAGCGGGCCGTCGCCGCATGAGCCGGCTGCTGATCACCGGCTCCGGCGGCATGCTGGGGCGGGATCTGCTGGCCGTCCTGCGCTCCCGAAGCGACCTGTCGGTCACGGCCACCACGCGCGCCGACCTCGACATCACCGACCCGGACGCGGCGCGTGCCGCCGTCGCCGGGCACGACCTGGTGATCAACACCGCAGCGTGGACCGACGTGGACGGGGCCGAGGCTCAGGAGAATGCGGCCACCGCCGTCAATGGGGACGCCGTCGCCCACCTGGCCAGAGCCTGCGCCGCGACGGGCACGCGAATGATCCACATATCCACCGACTACGTTTTCCGCGGCGACGCCACCGAACCGTACTCCGAGGACGCTGCCACCTCCCCGGTCAACGCGTACGGTCGCAGCAAGCTCGCCGGGGAGCTGGCCGTGACCCAGCTGCTCCCCGACACCGGCTACATCGTGCGCACCGCCTGGCTCTACGGCGAACACGGACCCAATTTCGTCGCCACCATGCTGCGGCTGGCCGAGGAGCGCGAGTGGCTCGACGTGGTGGATGACCAGTGGGGGCAGCCCACCTGGTCCTACCGGTTGGCGGAGCAGCTCGTCGCGCTGACCGACGCGGCGCTGGCCGGCCACGCCTCCCCCGGCGCCTACCATGGCACCGCCTCGGGCGCGACCACCTGGTACGGCCTCGCCCGCGCGGTGTTCACCCTGCGCGGCCTCGATCCTGACCGCATCCGGCCGACGACCAGCGACCGCTTCCGCCGCCCAGCTCCCCGTCCGACGTACAGCGTCCTGGCCCATCAACGCTGGGCGACCGCGGACCTGCAACCCCTGGCGGACTGGCGCTCGGCCCTGGCCGAGGCCATGGCCGAGGCCATGGCCCGTGCTCCAGTACGGCCCTCGTAGTCGATCGTCAGCAATCCGGGCAATGCGCGAGGTCACGACGCCGATGCCGCCAGCACCTCGCGGCAGATGTGCTCAGCGATGGCGAGCGACGATGTCGCTGCGGGTGACGGGGCGTTGCGGACCAGCGTCACACGCTGTCGCGTCGTGATGCAGAAGTCGTCCACGAGCGACCCGTCGCGGCGCAGAGCCTGGGCGCGAACCCCGGCGGGCGCGGCCACGAGATCCCGGCGCGCGAGTTCGGGCAGATAGCGCCTGGCCTGCGCGAGGAAGTACCGGCGGCTCAGGGACCCGAGCATCTCCCGGGCCCCGGTGCGCCAGTGCTGCCGCGCCATGCGGCGGAACCCGCTCCAGCCGAGCACCTCGGCGAGATCGCGCAGGGACGCGTCCGTGCGCCGGTACCCCTGGAGCGCGAAGGCGAGCACCGCGTTGGGGCCGACGTCCACCGACCCGTTGATGCGCCGGGTCAGGTGGATGCCGAGAAACGGGTACCGCGGGTCGGGAACCGGGTACACCAGCCCCCGCACCAGCCCGGAGCTTCGCTCGGTGAGTCGGTAGTACTCGCCGCGGAAGGGCACGATCCTCGGATCTTCGTCGTCGCCGGTGAGCGCGGCCATCCGACTGGATTGCAGGCCCGCGCACACGATGACGCGGTCGGCCCGAATATCCCCGGATGTCGTTTCCAGAACCGACCCGGACGCAGTCTCCCGCATGGCCGTCACCTCCGACGACAGGCGGACCGTGCCGCCGCGCCGACGCAGGTCGTCCGCGAGCGAACGCGCGACGGCCGCGTAGTCCACGACGGCCGTCGACGGCGAGTGCAACGCGGCGATGCCGGCGACGTGCGGCTCCACGTCTCTCATACCGGCGGGACCGAGCATCGTCACGTCGGAGATGCCGTTGGCCAGCGCCCGTTCGTGAATGTCGCGCAGCCGCACCGACTCGCGGTCGTCGAGGGCCACCACAAGCTTGCCCAGCTTCGCGTACGGGACGCCCTGCTCGTCGCAGAAGTCCTCCAGCAGCCGGACACCGCGCCGGCACAGTCGCGCCTTCAACGATCCAGGCGGGTAGTAGATTCCCGCGTGGATGACGCCGCTGTTGTGGCCGGTCTGGTGCCGCGCGACATCCGGCTCCTTGTCCACCACGACGACGTCCCAGTCGGGTCGTTGGAGGCAGAGCTGTCTGGCAACCGCCAGACCCACTATGCCAGCCCCGATGACCGCTGCCCTCATGACGCGGCCTTGGCGTGACTGATGGCGGCGGCCTTCACCCGCGCGCAAGAACGCAGCGCGCCGTCCGCCCGCTCCCAGGCGCCGCCGTTGTGGTCTCCCGTGATCATGTCCCGCAACCTCCTGAACCCGTGCAGTCAGCGCCGGGCGCATCGCCAGCTCGTTGGGAGTCAGCAGGCCGAGTTGGGTGCCCAGCTTGCCGAAGATCGTCACCGCGTGCTCCGTAGCGAGGGTCCGGCCAGCGTTCGCCGGTCTCCCAACGTCGGGCACTTTTTGACGTTGAGCCCCGTGCCGACCTTCCCCACATGGCTCATCTCAGCACGGATGCGCTCGGGGTTGGCTCGGCGGCCGTGCGCCTGCACGCCGCTCCACGCCGTACCGGCCAGTGGCTCCGCCATCGCACCCTCCACTGCGGTCGCCGCCCGGCGACCGTCCTGTCGCCCAGCCTTCCATCGCATGGCGGCGGAGGGCGGAATCGGCGCGGCGGGAGACGCCGACGCGGCGGGCCGGGAGCCGGCCGCCGCGTCGCAGGGTCGTGGTCGGGGTCAGATGTCGCGGGCCCAGTCGAGCCGGCTGCTGTCGTCGTACTCGTCGCCGGGGATCCACCACGGCTCACCGAAGCCGCTGGTGGAGACGATGATGTTGCCGCCGTCCGGGTACTCGTTGGTCGGCGGCACCGACAGCGCCGCGCAGTAGCGGCCGTCGGGGGAGAACACCGGCGACAGGTAGAGCCGCGGGGTGTCGGTGAGCCGCTTCAGCCCGGTGCCGTCGATCCGGACCGATGCCAGCGCCGCACCGCTGGGCACGTCGGTGTCCCGGGTCCAGCGGTTTGTGCAGAACACCACCCGCTCCGAGTTCGGCATGAAGATCGGCCAGTCGAAGTTCTCACCGGCCGCCTCCGGCAGGTAGATCCGCCGCAGCTTCCCGGTGGCCAGGGTCAGCGTCTTCAGCTGCGGACCCTCCGAGCGGCTGTGCCAGCGCATGGCGATCATGGACCCGTCCCGGGACCAGTTCGGCCGGGACATGTAGTGCCCCTGCACGAGCACCCGGATGGCGCCGGTGGCCACGTCGACCGTCACCAGGGTGTCGTGGTTGCGGACCAGGGCGAGCTGGGTGCCGTCCGGCGACCATGTCGGGCTCTCCCAGTAGACGCCCTCCTCCCCCGCCACCAGCGGCAGGGTCTCGCCGGTGACCCGGTCCCAGAGCGCCACGGCGGCCGGGCGCGGCTGGCCGGGGATGTAGGAGTTGTTGCGGAAGGCCACGTACCGGCCGTCGGGCGAGGCGGTGGCGTCGTCGCCCTGGGAGAACAGCAGCTTCGGCGTGGTGCGGCCCGGGTCGACCTGGAACACGCCCGCGGCGCTGACCAGCCACGGCCCGTTGACCACCTCGGTGGTGTCGGCCGCGCTCGCCGGCGCCGACCCGGCCACTCCGCCGGCCAGGCCGGTCGCCGCCGCCGCTCCGGCCAGGGCGGCCCCGCGCAGCATCGTCCGTCGATTCATTTCCATGTGGTGAACCCCCGTGTGAAAAAGACGTCGCCTTACCCTCCAGAAGGGATGGATCTACCTCCATCGGACGACCAGCCCGAGACGGATGGCCGGTCGGTCGGCGGGAGCCGCCCAAAGCCGGGCTGAAGCGGACACCGCAGCGAACCCTCATCCGGCACTAAGACCGCCGTCACGGGCCGTTCCTAGCGTGTGCGGCCATGGCGACACCACGCCTCGTCGCCGTGCTGACCAGGAACGGGGTACCCATGCCACCGCAGGCCGACCGAGGACCTGGTCCGCCGGCTCGACGACGTGCTCGGCGCCCGCGGCGAACTGATCGCCTGCGCCCATCTGGACGTCGCCGCAGCCGTCGACGCCCGCCCCTGGGAAACCGCCGAACTGCTGCGCCGGATGCAGGCCGGCGACACCGCACCGGCCACGATCGAGACCCTCCAGGCGACCGTCACGGAACTCTGCTGCGAGTACGGCTGGCGTGACGCACGTCAACTCCGGGCGGAGGGACAGGGATGGCTGCGAGAGGTGGCTCGCCTGCTGCGCCAGCCGGTCCGACTGCGCGAGCACCGGGAACTGCTGGTGTGCGCGGGCTGGCTGGCGTTGTTGATCGGTTGCGTCGAGTACGACCTCGGCATGCGGGCCGGCGCCGAGGCGACCCGGACCGCTGCCCGACAGCTCGGTGAGGAGGCAGGACACGCGAGCATCACCGGATGGGCCTGGGAGCTGGCCGCCTGGTTCGCGCTCACCCAGTCTCGGCACCCGGCGGTCCTCGCCGCCGCCCGGGCCGGGCAGGATGCGACCGGTGGCTCCGCCGTGGCGGTGCAGCTCATCGCTCAGGAGGCCAAGGCGCTTGGCCGCCTCGGCGACGTCACCGGGGTACACCGGACCCTGGACCGCGGCCGACGCCTGCTGGAATCACTGACCCCGCCCCAACGCCCCGACAATCATTTCGAGGTCGATCCCGCCAAGTGGCTCTTCTACGCCATGGACGCCTATCGGTTCGCCGAGGACGACCGGCTCGCCGAGCACTTCGCCACGGAGGTCATCCGGGAGGCAACCGCACCCGACGGTACGGACCGGTCACCCATGCGGACGGCCGAGGCGCGGCTAACCCTGGCCGCCACCGCGGCACGGGCTGGTGACCTGGAGAAGGCGGTCGGTACGGGGCTGGCGGCGTTCACCGCCGGTCGACGGTCACTGCCGTCGTTGCTCCTGGTCGCCGGTGAGGTGGACGCGGAGCTGCACCGACGCTATCCGCACGAGCCAGCCACCGCCGGGTTCCGCGAGGCGTTGCGGGCGATCCACTGAGTTGGCAGGCGTAGGCCGAAAACGTGGTAATCGGCCTTCCCGGCCACCCATCCGGTGCGGGACAGCCCGGGAAGCGCCGCGGTCGTACCCTGACGCCGTGTCCAGCCTCTTCACTGCGCCGCTCCGCCGGCGCCGGGCCATCCTCGTCGTCGCCGTGGCCGTGGCGGTCGGCTATCCGGTGCTGCGGGGGTTCGCGAGCACCCGGCACGCGCCCCTCACCGAGACGCTGTACTACGGGCTCATGGTAGGCCTCCTCGGCTCGGTGGTTCTGGTGATCGCCACCGTGCCGCAGGGGAAGCCGGCCGCCCTCGTGGCGCGGCCCGACCTGCCCGCCTTCGAGGCCTCGCCCGGCCTGGACGACGTCGGGCTCGCCCTGATCCTCATCTTCACCGCCGGAGGGCAGGCCGGCTCGCTTGTCACCCCGGGGAGGCAGCTGGACGTGGGGGTCGTCGACGTCGTGCTGAGGGTCCTGTTCGCGGCGGTCGCGGTGATACATCTGGTCGGCGCGTGGCAGGGGTTGGGTGTGCGGCTGCGGCCGGACGGCCTGTGGTGGCGGACCCCCGGCCCGGTCGGTCCGCGTGCCATGGGCGGCGCTCGCCCCAGACGGCCCGCCGCGACCCGAACTGAAGGCCAACACCCTGAAGCTCTCCTACGCCCGGCCGGAGCTGGTGCGGCGGCGCGGACCGGGGTGGCGCCTCGACCGGTTCCCCGTCGGCCGGATCCACCCCTGGTTCCTCAGCGACGTCATCCGGCATTACGTGGCGCACCCGGAGCACCGGTCCGCGATCGGCACGGAGACCGAGTACCACCGGCTGCTGGGCGCGCTCGGTGTCAAACCAGCCACCGCCGCGCCGGGCCCCGCCGTCCCCTGACGACGGGACAGCCGGGCGGTCGATCGACCACTATCGTGCGCCCATGAGGATGCGGTCGTTCTGGCCGATGGCGGCCCTGCTGACCGCGGCGCTGGCCGGATGCGGGACGACGGGCGCGGGCGGAGCCGCCCGGTACCCGGGCTGCACGGTCCCCGACGACGAGGACGCGCTGCTCGACGCGTACGCCGACGACCCGGTCCTTGCCGTGCGGCCGGAGGGTGCACGGCGGGCCGGAGACGTCATACGCAGCGAGGGGTGCCGGCGCCTGAACAAGGAGGACGTGTCGAACACCTCGGTCTCCCTCACCTGGCGGCCGGCGCGCGACTACGACGACCCGACCCTGCGACGCACCTTCGACCCAGTGGCCCGGGACGGCGGATGGCGGCCCGTGACGGACGGCGACCCCGGACCGGATCCGGCCGGGCAGGTTGAACTCACCTACTGCCGCGACGTGCTCGGCGTGACCAGCCGCCTCCTGATCCGGTCCCAGCCGGCGCAGCTGGCCGACATCCGGCCGAGCACGGCGCATCGCCCGCCTTCTCCACAGTGGTCGGTCGTCGACCCGGCCGGCATCTACCTCACCATCTACGCCGACCCGGCCTGCCCGAAGCCCTGAGCGGCGGACGGCCCCGCGGGGTGGCTCGTCGGTCCCCGGAATCCGTTCCATCGCCTACCCGACCATGGACGGAGCGCTGATCCGGCACGCGCGCGCCCGGCTGCGGTCACGTGCCGACGCGGCCCGGGCTCGGCTCGGTAGGCTGACCGGGGCCGGATCGGAGGTGAGCGCCGGCCATGTGCCAGGAGGGGCGGAGGGCATGACCGGTGGTATCCGGCGGTCTGGCCAGGGTCCCGCAGCCGGTGCGGACCGGGATGCGTGCCTGGCGGCGATCGCCCGAGCGGCCAGCGCCGACGCCGGTGGGGTTCCCGTGGACCTGCTCGGCGACTACCTGTGGCTGCTCGCCGAGGCGGCGGTGACCGGGCGCCGGCCCCGCCGCGCCGAACTCGACGCCGTGGGCGTGCTGGGGCGGCGCGCCGCCGAGCAGGGTGTGTCGGCCGGGCGGGCGGTCCGGCTGTACCTGTCGGCGGCCCGGCGGCTGTGGCAGCAGATGCCGCAGCTGACGAGGTCCACCGACAGCGAGGTGGTGCGCGCGTCGGCCGAGGCCGTGCTGCATGTCGTCGACAGCGCGGTGGCCACCCTCGCCGAGGGCTACGCCGTGGCCCGCCGGGAGCTGGTCCGGCGGGAGGAGACGCTGCGCCGGGAACTCGTCGACGACCTGCTGCGCGGCGACTCCGACCTGGGTGGCCTGGTGGAGCGCGCCGAGCCGTTCGGGCTGGACCTGGCCCGGGTGCACCAGGTGGCGCTGGCGGCGCCGAGCCGGCGCCGCCTCCCGGACACGGAGGCGGCGATCAGCGCCCTGGAAGCGGTCATCTTCGACCGGCTGGGTGACCGCGACGTGCTGGTGGCCACGAAGGAAGGGCTGCTCGTGGTGATCGCCCCCGCCGACGCGGTGACCCACGACCGGGGGGCCCGCGAGCGGGACTCGGTCGGCGACCTCGGGCGGTTGATGCACGCGGAACTTGACCGCCTGCCGCGTGGCGGCCCGTGGCAGGTGGCGGTCGGCCGCCCGCACCCCGGCCTCTACGGCATCGCCCGTTCCTACGAGGAGGCCCGTGAGGCGCTGACGATGGCGCAGCGACTGAACGCCGACGCGGCCGTCATCGGTGCCCATGACCTGCTCGTCTACCGGGTCCTGCTGCGTGACCAGCCAGCGATCGTCGATCTCGTCCAGGCGGTGCTCAGCCCGCTGCGCGAGACCCGCGGTGGTGCCCAGCCGCTGCTGGACACCCTCGACGCGTACTTCGCCGCCGGCGGCGTCGCCACCGAGGCTGCCCGCCGGCTGCACGTGTCGGTCCGCACGGTCACCTACCGGCTGAACAGGATCAAGACGATCAGCGGTTACGACCCGAACGACCCGAGCGACCGCTTCACCCTGCAGGCCGCGGTGTACGGGGCGAGAGCGCTGGACTGGCCGCACCAGCCGCTGCCCGGTCCGACGTCGTAGGCGGCGACCTGGCGCCTCATCCACACCGGTCGTCGCCGGCGGCCACCTCGACCACGTCGAGCAGGCCCAACAGGCCGGCCAGCGTGGCCGCCTCGGACCGGGTGAGGCGGAGGCCGCAGGTGCTGTCCGGATCATCCAGGTCATCGTGGATGACATCCCGGCGGTCCTCCCCTCGGTACTCGACCACCCCGACCCGGCGGCCCTGCGCGGTGGTGAAGGTGTGCCGCACCCCGATGCCGGGCAGCGGCGTACGTTCGATGTTCATACGTGCTCCGTACTGGAGAGGCTGGTGTCGGTGGCCGCGACCCCCGCGGGCGCGCGGCCGGTCTTGGCAGGAGCGCGGCGGCCACTGCCGCTGGCTCCGGACCCGGCGTGGACCCGGGTTGGTGGCGTGGTTCGCGCGGCGCCCTCAGGCGACGGCGGGGCTGCCCGGCGGCGCCCGGTCGGCCGACCAGGCCGGCACACAGCCGGGGATGGCCTTCACCAGCCTGACGACGATGCACAGCCCCACCGGACGGCATGCGTGCCGGGCCGCGGTGAGCACGGCCACCACGTCGAGCATCGCCAGCGCGCGGCGCTGGTCGACGTCGGATCGGGGCCCGGGCCGTGACATGCGGCCACCATAGCCGCACGACCGACCCCACCGCGGATGTCGCCGTCGCGGGCGGATGGGGCCGCCTCGGATGTGCTCCGCGGCCAGGCAGATCGCCGGTGGCCGGCAACCAAGCCGCCGGATGTTGGCCGGCCGCAGGCCATGTCAGTCCGTCGTTTCGGACCGACTCTGGAAGTCCCACACGTTGCTGACCGGCGAGGAGGCGGATGATGACGACCAGCATGGCGGCTCTGCCACCCGTGCCAGCCGGTCGCCCCCGGTCTCGCGGTCGGCGTCTCCCGGCGGCTGCCGCGAGGGCACCGCGATGACCAGCCGCCAGATCGCGCTTCGGACATTCCCCCACCGGCCGGCGCCGATCGGAGTGCCGGGCACGGCCGACGGGTGACCGGGCCCGGCTGACCGCAGCCGCTCACGGTCAGCGCATTTCCGTCGTCTCCCACGCCGCCCGCGTCCGGGCGGCGGCATCGTCACATCCACCGTTGAAAGAAGAGGTCGGCATGCCCGTCGCCCAGACCCCCACCGGTCACAGGCCGGACACCGCTGGCACCGTCTCCGTACCCACCAGCACCATCGGGGCCTCCACCACCCGTCCCAGCCCGATCGCCGTCGACCTCGGCAGCGGCCAGTTGCGGATCCGGCTGGGCAGCCACGAGCTGGTCGGCGACCGGTCGGTCCGGCGGTATCCGGTGGTACGGCGCGGCCGGATCATCGACGGTGCCGGATGTGCTGCCGCGCTGGCTCAGCTGCTGCGACAGCACCACGTCGGGGTGCCGGCCCGGCCGCTTGTCGTCGTCTGCCGTCCGCTGCTGGCGACAGCGGCCGACCAGGACATGACCCGACGAGTCCTCGACGCCGTGTTCGCGCCCGCGCGACTGCTGTTCATCGACACCGTACGCGCCGCCGCCATCGGTGCCGGGGCCGGCGCCGGCACGCTGCTCGTCGCCGACGTCGGCGCCCAGCTCACCGAGGTGGCCATCCTGCGAGACAGCCAGGTGATCGCAGGCCGGCGCGCGAACCTCGGCACCTGCGACCTGGCCCACGGAGCCACCGTCGAGATGCTCGCCGACACGCTCACCCGCCTGGTGCGGGAGCTGACCCGGGGGCCAGGGGCGGTGCCGTCGGCCGCCACCGCCCTCGCCCGCGGGATGGTCATCGTCGGGGACGGCGCCACTCGACCCGACCTGAGAGACCGCCTCGCCGCGACGATGGGGACCTCGGTGCACCGCGCCGCGGGACCCCGCACGGCGGCGCTGACCGGCGCGAGCCTGGCCGCGGCGGCCGCGGCTCGACACCCGGCCGCGGACTGAGCTGAGCCCTCAGCCCTCCCTCCGCACCGGTCCCATACCGCGCGTTCCACCGACAGGAAAGGCACCTACGCCATGACCGACACGCTACGCAGCCGAACCGAAGCCCTGCGCGACCTCCTCGAACGGCAGTTCCAGGCGCACACCGGTCAGCTCACCGAACTCACCGTGTACAGCCGGGAAGCCGACCACGGTGGCTACGATCCCGACACGTTGCGGGCCCTCATGGAGACCGCCCGCCAGGGCATCGCGGACACCGCGACGGCATTGCGCCGCATGTCCGAGGGCAGCTACGGGCGCTGCGAGGGCTGCGGCGGTGAGATCCCGGTGGCCCGGCTGGAGATCCTCCCATCGGCCCGCTACTGCGTCCCGTGCCAGCAGCGGCAGCGACGTTGAGCATCGTCGCTCAGCTCACCGGGACGCGTCCGATGCCAGGTGTTCGCGGACGCTGCGCGGGCGCATGTCGGTCCAGGTCCGCTCGACGAAGTCCATGCACTGACGGAAAAACCCCTGTGGAGCGGACGTAAGACCGGGGCATGCTCCGGCGGATCGCGGTGAAGCAGGAACCCACCCGGGCGTTGCGCGTTCCGCGTGCAGTGCGGAGGGACTCCCCGCCATTCATGGCGGTGGAGGAAGTCAAGAACGTGCGGTGTGGACCTGGCGGCCGGAGTGGCCGCCCCGGTCGACGACCGGCGACCGGAGGGGATAGCGGGACGGGCCAGGTACTGATCCATGTCCCCGTCGACGGCGCTCGCTCATCCGGACGGGCCGCCGGTCCCGCCGCCGTCGACGGATTCGCCCCGGTCGAGGCGGTCGGCGAGTTCGGCGACGATGGCGCCGTACCGCGGGTCCGTGTGGTACGGCCAGTGTGCCTCGATCGGCGGCGGGACGGTGTTCATCGGCTCGACGGTGACCGCGCGGGGGTCGCGCAGGCGCACGTCGACGCGGCCGGCCGGTCCGCCGACGGCGGGCCGGTCGCCGGGCCGGTGGCTGGAGAAGATCGGCCCACCGACCGGATCGGTGTTCCGCCACAGGTTGCGCCAGCGCCACCCGATCCGGTCGCCGATCTCACGCAGGACGTCGTCGCCGAAGTAGGCCGGCATGAGGTGGCCGTAGAGCCGGCGCAGCGGAGAGCCGTAGGTGAGCAGGGCGACCCGGCGCAACGTCTCCGGTGGCAGTTGGAGGATGGCCGCCGCGGCCAGCGCGGCACCGTGGCTGTGCCCGGACAGCAGCACCTTCTGGTCCTGGCTCAGTTCGCTCACCCGCCTGGCGAGCTCTGGTACTGCGCGTTCGGCGTAGCAGGGCGGCGCGAATGGGTGGGTCGTACGGGGAAAAAAGGTGCCCAGATCCCACAGCACCCCGATGGCGCGCCGGACCTCCGGGGAGACATAGGCCATCACGGCGATCATCAGCAGCGCGACGATGATCAGCCCCAGCGCGAACGTCCCCGCGTCGGTGAGATAGGCCGCGAACCCCACGAACATACCGTTTGTTCCGGTGAGCTGCTGCGCCAGTTGGGTCGGCCCGATCCCGGCCAGGTCGAGCGCGGTGATCGCGAGGCTCAGCAGCGAGAGCACGAAGTACACGATGATCAGGGGGCTGAACTGCTCGGCCAGACGTGATCTGCTGATCACCCGGCGCACCCGGGTGGCCTCCTGCGGCTGTGCGTCGGGAAAGTCCTCCCGGCTGATCTGGGCTGCCATCCGGTCCCGTTTGTGCCGGGTGAACCGGCTGGCGTACAACCCCACGGCGGCGACCATCAGCACGGCGACGAGGGCGCCCAGCGCCTCCCACCGGTAAGCGATCGGCGGGTCCAGTGGCGGGGCGCCGGGAGGCGGTGGATGCCCCGGGCCCGGGATGTCGCCACGGTCCAGGATGTCGGCCACCCGGTACACGAGTCCCGCGGTGAAGGTCGCCGCGAGACCGACTGAGACCGCGCCGAACACCGGGGCGCCCAGACCCCGGAAGAACGCCTTCGCGTCGGGCGGTACCGCACGCTGCTGCCACACCGTGACCCCCGCGAGCGCCGTCAGCAGCGCGGCCTGTCCGAGGATCACTGCGTTGACGGTGGTGGCGAAGCCTGGCAGCGGCGCTCCCACGGGTACGGGGGACCGCGGCAGCAGGGCGTACCCGGCGGTGAGGACAGTGAGCGCGGCGACGGCCGCACGCAGTGGCCGGATGACCGACCCGGTCCAGTCCCAGCCGGTGTGCGGGGCGCTCAGCGCGGGCAGGCAGAGCAGCGCCAGGCAGGCCGTCAAGAGCAACGCGGTCGCGGCGACGAGCGCGCCGCCGGCCGGGCTGCCGTCCTGGGAGGTGAGCGCGATGAGGATGGTGACGTCCAGCGTGGCGTACGCGATCGCCACGTGGATCGACCGGAGCCGCCCGACGAGCGCCTTACCGCTCCAGAAGCCGCGGGCGTCGAGCCGGTCGGCCGGGGGGGCTCCGGAGGTGCCGTACGAGGATTCGAACGCTTCAAATGCATGCGCGGACCGCGCACCGACCCACCAGAGGAGGCGGATGGCGACGGCCGGGATCACGGCGAGGACGACCAGGCGTGGCCCGGTCGGCAGCTCGCCGAGCCAGGAAAGGTACCACCGCCCGGCGCTGCACGGTTGGTATGGCGCGCACTGCCAGCCGACGAGGTCCAGGGCGACACCGATGATCGACAACACGAACATGACGGTGATGGTGGCGCCGAGCAGGCGGCACAGGGCCTTCACCGCGCCACCGCCAGCGGCCGGGAGCCGTAGCCACGCCGTCAGGTTGCTGAACATGAAGGGCAGCAGGAAGAGCATCGACAGGGTCCGGGCCACTGTGCCTACGGTCAGGTTCCGCCACTGGTACGCCTCGATCGTGACCCCGGCGGGCCCGGAGGTGACCCCGAACCCCGGCCGGGGACGGTAGAAGCCGGCGTTCTCGTCCCCGGCGACCCGGACTACCACGGGGTGGTCCAGCAGCTCCTCCGCCCGCACCCCGGCGACCCCGTGTACGCGGAGCTCAACGACATCTCGCGACATCTGCCCCCGATCACCTCGTCGGGTCGGTCCCCCGGGCCGCCGTAGGCCCGCTCGATGCTGCCCGGCGCGCATACCCGGGAAGGGGCCCGCTACGCCCGCCCGCGCCCACTCGGCGGGTGGCGCCGACGACCGGGGCGGCCGGCGACGCCACCGCAGGGCCGCCTCAGGTCACCGGGCGTTCTCGGCCGCGAGGTGCTCCCGGACGCTGCACGGGCGCATGTCGGTCCAGGCCCGCTCGACGAAGTCCAGGCACTCCTGGCGGCTGCCGGCGCAGCCGGCGTCCCGCCAGCCGGCCGGAACCTCCTTGTGCCGGGGCCAGAGCGCGTACTGCTCCTCGTCGTTGACCAGGACGCGGTGCTCGCCGTTGGTCTCGTCAGCCATCGCCGTTCCTCTCCTCGTGTCGGGCCAGGTGCAGCTCGCGGGCCAGGCGTTCCGGGGAGAGCGCCCGGATCTCCGCAAGCAGGTCGGTCAGCACGGCGTCCGCGGGCACGGCGTCCGCGGGGAGTACGTCGTCGGCCGGCCGGCGGGCGCCGGGACCGGCCGGGCCAGCGCGGCGACGGTACGGGCCAGCGCGGCCGGGGTGGGCGACTCGAAGATCGCGCCCGGCGGCAGGTCCACGCCGAGCGCGTCCCGGAGCCGGGCCACCACCCTGGTGCACACCAGCGTGCTGCGCGTGCTCGCCCAGCACGCCCCGGGCACCGACCAGAAGCTGGTCTACCTGATGCGGCTGGTGCACCGCGACCCGTACGACGAGGACGCCCACCCGGAGCTGGTCCAGGTGCTCCGGGCGGCCGGCCGGCACGGCGAGGCGCAGCGGCGCTACCGGACGTACGCCGAGCGGATGCGCGAGCTGGGCATCACGCCGGCCGGCGGCTTCGGCCGGCGGTCGCTCATCGAGCACCCGGCGTGACCTCCACCGGGGACGGTGTCCGCGGCCCGCCGAGGTGCGGGCGGGTCGACCGCGGCGGGACGGTCAGCCGGTCAGCGCCGCGCTGATCGCCCGCACCTGGTCGGGGGCGACCGAAGCCCAGAAGTCGTTGTCGTGGCAGCCCGTGCCGATCGCCACCACGCCCGGGTCGGGCAGCCGGTCGCGCAGCGTCCGCACCGCCGGGGCGAACGGGTCGGCCGCGCCGATCGCGATCCGTACCGGCAGGCCGGCGAATTCCCGGGCCCGGGCCGTCACGTCGTAGCGGGCCCACTCGTCGGCGCTGTCGAACGCGCCGGCGTTGACGCCGCGGGCGTCGTCGTACGAGTGGAAGATCGCCGGTGAGGTTGCCACCACCGCCCGGAACCGCTCGCGGTGGGTCAGGGCGGCGAGCAGCGCCCCGTACCCGCCCATCGACCAGCCGGCCACCGCGACCCGGTCGGTACGCAGGCCGCGCGTGGCGAGCAGCGGCAGGAACTCGTCGACCAGCATCCCGAGGGGATCGTCGTCGGCGTGCGGATGCCAGTAGCCGTTCCCGCCGTCGGGTGCGGCCAACACGAACGGGGCGACGCCGTCGCGCAGCGCGCCGGCCAGGAACTCCGGGTAGCGGGCGGCGGCGACGGCGGTGCGGGCGTCGGCGGCGTACCCGTGCAGGGCCAGGCAGACGGGCAGCCGCGTACCCGGGGCGTACCCGGGCGGGTAGGAGATGGCGAAGGCGACCTCCCGGCGGCGCGCCGCGGAGCGGAAGCTGCCGGTGACCGGCGGCGGCGCGACGCCGCGCGGCGCGTCGGGCGGCGGGGCGTCGCAGCGGCCCAGCGCGTGGTTGAGCACCGACCGGCCGGGCAGCACCTCGGCGTCGACCAGGGCGAGGCCGCCCGCGCCGAGCCCGGTGACGCCGACGGCGGCGCCGAGGGACTGCAACAGTCGACGACGGGTGACCGGCATGCGGTCACCGTAGCCGGTGCGGTCAGCCCAGGTGGTCCGGCAGCAGCGCCAGCGTCGGCGGGAGCTGCGAGTGCAGCGGGGTGGGCAGGTCGTCGCGGGTGTACCAGCCGAGCCGGTCGAACTTGTGCGGCTCCCCGATGGCGACCGTTGCCGGGTCGACCCGGACCGCGAAGACCACCGCCACCCAGTGCGACGGCGGGTCGTCGCGCAGCACGTTGCGGACCCCGAGCAGGGTGATCTCCAGGGGCGTGGTGGCGTACTCCTCGGGGACCTCGCGGGCGACGGCGGCCTCGAAGGTCTCCCCGTACTCCAGCGCGCCCGCACCGGTGTCCCAGGTGCCGGGTTCGTCGCGGGCGCCGGCGCCGCGCCGGGCCAGCAGCAACCGGCCCGCACCGTCGTGGCAGACGAAGACGCAGGACACCGAGGGGGTACGGATCGCGTCGGGCATCAGGTCATTCTGCGCCACCGGCCGCCTCGGGCGGACCGGCGCCGGCGATCAGCGCCTCCGCCGAGCTGGTCCGGGCGTAGAGCAGGACCGGCTGCGGCGCGCGTTCGGAGAGGTTCGACCAGACCCGTGACCCGGCGAACACCGACGGGACCAGCAGCAGGCCCCGACCGTCCAGGACGGCGGCGCCCGCCCGGGTGAGATGGTCGACGTGCAGGGTCCCGTCGTCCCAGGAGACGTAGGGGTCGATCCGGTTGAGCAGGCCCTGCACGCCGTCGGCCGCCATCCGACCGGCGCCGACCAGCACCTCGCGTTCCAGCAGGG
Source organism: Micromonospora sp. RTP1Z1 (assembly GCF_033804685.1). Lineage (NCBI taxonomy): Bacteria > Bacillati > Actinomycetota > Actinomycetes > Micromonosporales > Micromonosporaceae > Micromonospora > Micromonospora sp. RTP1Z1. The sequence goes on along the minus strand of NZ_JAPFQV010000066.1, from coordinate 4,354 downwards.
TCCGCATCCGGGGCCAGTACGGGGCGATGGCGGCGTCCACCCCCAGCGCGACGCTCAGCATCGACACCTCCCCGCGGATTCGACGCAGCTCAAACTTATCGACTCCGGCACCCGCACCGACCAGAGTCGTGGCCATGACCGCCACCACCGCCGCGCCGGGGTCCACCCGCTGGCCCCGGCCGTTCCGCTACGTCTACGCCGCCAGTCTGACCGAGAACCTGGGTTTCCAGGTGGGCTATCTGGCCGTGCCGGCGCTGGCCGTGTCGGTACTCGCGGCCACCCCCGGGCAGGTCGGCCTGCTCGCCGTGCTCAGCACCGTCGCGTTCCTGCTGATCGGACTGCCCGCCGGAGTGTGGGTCGACCGGTCGCCCCGGAGAACCGTGATGATCACCGCGGACCTGGCCCGCGCCGCGCTGTACGCCTCGATCCCGCTGGCCTGGTGGGCGGACGCGCTCACCATCGGACAGCTGTACGCGGTGGTGCTGCTCACCGGCATCGGCACGGTCTTCGGCGACGTGGCCGCCCAGAGCTTCCTGCCGGAACTGGTCGGCCGGGACCGGCTGGTGGCGGCGAACTCGCTGCTGATGACCACCAACGCGACCGTCCAGATCGGCGGCCGGGGCTTCGGCGGGCTACTCGTGCAGTGGCTCGGCGCGCCGGTCGCGCTGGCCCTGAACGCGGTCACCCACCTAATCTCCGCGCTCGCCCTCACCCGGGTACGCCCCGCCGCCCCGACGCCCGCCGACCGGGGCCGCCCGACCGGCGGCTTCGGCCGGCAACTCGCCGAGGGCGTCCGGCACGTGCTGGGCAGCCCACAGCTGCGCCCGCTGGCCGTCTCGCTCGCCGGCATCAACCTGACCGTCAACCTGATGACCACCATGCTGCCGGTGGTCTTCCTGCGCGAGCTCGGGCTCGGCGCCGGCGTACTCGGGCTCTTCCTCGGCGCCGGTGGGATCGGCGCGCTGCTGGGCGCGGTGACGGCCCGCCCGTTGGCCGCCCGGATCGGGCACGGCCGAGCGCTCTGGCTGCCCGGCCTGCTGGTGGCGCCGGCCGGGGCCCTCGTCGCGCTGGTCGACACCGGAGGGTGGCTGTGGCTGGCCGGATTCGGGTGGCTGGCGCTGGCCTGGCGGACCGGGATCGGCAACGTGATCGGAGTCAGCCTGCGGCAGCGGGTCACCCCGGACCCGTTGCTCGGCCGGATGAACGCCACCTTCCGGTTCCTGCTCACCGGCGCGATAGCGGTCGGCGCCGGACTGGCCGGGCTGCTCGGCCAGTACGCGGGCACGCGTACGTCGCTCTGGGTGGGCGCGGCCGGCGCCGCGCTGACCTGGCTGCCGCTGTACCGGTCGCCGCTGCGGACGCTGTCCGACCCGTCCGCCCTTCCCGCGGTCGACCGCTGACGGTCCCGGGCGGGACCGTCGGCGCGGGCGAATCGCTGTTACCCGATGGTTACCCGGCTGCGAAGCCGCTGTGGCACGGCGCGCCGACCGTCGAGTCGGGACAACCAATGCGGGTCCCGCGACAGTCGACAGGGAGGACACGATGAGACTGAGGAGAGCACTGGTGGCGCTGACCGTGGTGTTCGGCGGGCTGCTCGCCGGCACGGGTGGCGCGGCGGCGGCGACCACGCCGTACTGCGGGATCACCTGGGGCAGCACGGCCAGGTCGGGCGGCGCGTTGAGCAGCGCCCCGCTGATGGAGGTCCGGGCCGGGAAGCACGACTGCTGGGACCGGGTGGTGTTCGAGTTCGCCGGGCCGGCGAACGGCTGGTCGGTCGCCTACGGCGAGACCTGGACCGAGGGGCAGGGGCTGGCGCTGTCGCCGTACCCGGCGGGCGGCGCGCTGCTGCGGGTCTCCCTGCGGGCCCCGGCGTACGACGCGAACCACGCCGCTACCGTGCCGTACCGCACCGGCGACCACGCCGTGAACGCGCTGGGCTACCGGACGCTGCGGGACGTGGTCTTCGGCGGCAGCTTCGAGGGCTACACGACGTTCGCGGTGGGGGTCCGGGCGCGGCTGCCGTTCCGGGTGTTCGTGCTCGCCGGCCCGAGCACGCACAGCCGGATCGTGCTGGAGGTCGCCCACCAGGGGCAGGCTTGCCCCGCCGGGTGATGCGGGCCGGCTGGCCCTCATCACCGACCGTTGCGCCAGGGCCCCGGACCGTCGTACCGGGCTACCCTGAGGTGGTCATGGAGGGCCGCGTGCTGGTCGTCGAGGACGATGCCTCCATCCGGGAGGTCACCGCCCTCGGTCTGCGGCGGGCCGGGTTCCGGGTGGACACCGCGGTCGACGGCCGGGCCGCTCTCGCCGCCTGGCGCGCCCGGCCGGTCGACCTGATCGTGCTCGACGTCATGCTGCCCGGCCTGGACGGCTTCGAGGTGTGCCGGGAGATCCGCCGCACCAGCCAGGTGCCGATCCTGATGCTCACCGCCCGCACCGACACCATCGACGTGGTGGTCGGGCTGGAGTGCGGCGCCGACGACTACCTCCGCAAGCCGTTCGACCTGCCGGAGCTGGTCGCCCGGGTCCGCGCGGTGCTGCGCCGGACGGTCGCCCCCGTCGAGGAGACCACGGTGACCGCCGGCCCGCTGGAGATCGACCCGGCCCGCTTCGTGGCCCGCAAGGCGGGCCGGGAGCTGACCCTGACCGCGACCGAGTTCCGGTTGCTGCTGGAGCTGGCCCGCCGACCGGGCCAGGTGTTCACCCGGGAGCTGCTGCTGGACCGGGTCTGGGGGCACGCCTACCTCGGCGACTCGCGGCTGGTGGATGTGGCGGTACAACGGCTGCGGGCCAAGGTGGAGGACGACCCCGCCGAGCCGGAGCTGATCCGGACGGTCCGTGGGGCCGGTTACAAGCTGTCGACGGGGTGAGATCGTGGCCGGCCGCGTACCCCCGGGGCGCCTGCGGCGCCGGCTCGTCATCGCGTTCGTGCTGGTCGCCGGGGTCTCCGCCGGGGTGCTGGCCGGTGGCTCGTACCTGATGCTGCGGCAGGCCCGGTTCGACGGCTCGCTGCAACGCGCGGCGGCCGACGCCCGCTACCAGCTGGTGCTGGCCGGGCAGTTCCTGCCGCTGACCGACGCCCGCCGGGCGGATCTGCTGACCAGCTTCGAGGGCAACGGACGGCACGTGCTGCTCGTCGACGGCGACGCCGAGGCGTCGAACCCCCGCTACGCGCCGACGCCCGGGCGGGCCCTGCGGGCCGCGGTCGCCGCCGGGCAGCTCGGCTACCAACGCTCCCCCGACGGCGCCCGGCCGCACCTGCTCGTGGTCGGCGGCCGGATCCCCGGCTCCCGCACCGAGCTGTACGTGGTGACCGTGGAGGACGACCTCGTTGACGGCCTGCGCCAGCTCCGGACCGCGTTGGCGGTGGGCTGGGTGGCGGTGCTGCTGCTCGCCGCCGGGGTGGGCAACGCCCTGGCCCGGCGGACGCTGGAGCCGGTGGGGCGGGCGAGCCGGGCGGCCCGCGCGGTCGCCGAGGGACTGCTGGACACCCGGCTGCCGGTGCGCGGCCGGGACGAGTTCAGCGCCTGGGCCGCGTCGTTCAACGAGATGGCCGAGGCGCTGGAGACGAAGATCGAGGCGTTGTCCCGGGCCCGGGCCCGGGAGCGGCGGTTCACCGCCGACGTGGCGCACGAGCTGCGTACGCCGGTGACCGCCCTGGTGGCGGCGGCGTCGCTGCTCGCCGAGCAGGTGGACGCGTTGCCCGCCGACGCCCGCCGGGCCGCCGAACTGCTCGTCACCGACGTGGTCCGGCTACGCCGGCTGGTGGAGGAGCTGATGGAGATTTCCCGCCTGGACGCCGGGCGGGAGGACCTGTCGGTGCGGCCGGTGGACGTCGTCGCGCTGCTGGGCGGCATCGTCGACGCCCGCGGCTGGACCGGCCGGGTGGCGGTGGCCGGGGACGCGACGCCGGTCGGCACCGACCCGCGCCGCCTGGAACGGGTGCTGGCCAACCTGGTGTCCAACGCGGTCGAGCACGGCGGCGGCGAGGTCCGGGCGGAGGTACGGCACACCGGCGGCACCGTCACCGTCGAGGTCACCGACCAGGGGCCCGGCATCCCCGCCGAGCACCTGCCGCACGTGTTCGACCGCTTCTACAAGGTCGACCCGTCCCGTACCGGCCCGGGCAGCGGCCTGGGGCTCGCCATCGCCCGGGAGAACGCCCGGCTGCTCGGCGGGCGCCTGGGCGTGCGCAGCGAGGCCGGCCGGGGCACCCGGTTCCGCCTGGAGCTGCCCGTCCGTCCCACGGAGGAGGGTGACTGATGCGACGACTGACCGCTGCGCTGACGGGGTTCGTGCTGCTCGCAGCCGGCTGCGCGCCGGCCCGGACGGGCACCCTCGGGCCGGCGCCAGC
>NZ_JAPFQV010000065.1:0-38686 GCF_033804685.1 Micromonospora sp. RTP1Z1 | reverse complement strand
GTACGGGACGTTCTCGTAGCGCTGGCGCCGCTCGTTCTTGACCACCTCGCGCTGGTTGTCCAGCGTCTCCTGGGTCAGCGCCGGCACCAGGCCGCCCATCCGGTCGGCCTCCAGCCAGAGGGCCAGCTCCAGATGCTCGGCGGGGACCGTCTCGAAGTAGTTGGTCCGGTCCGGGTTGGTGGTGGCGTTGAGCGAGCCGCCGGCGCCCTGGATGAACTTCATGTGCTCGGTCTTCGCCACGTTCGCCGAGCCCTCGAACATCAGGTGCTCGAAGAGGTGGGCGAAGCCCGTCTGCCCTTCGGGCTCGTGCCGCGAACCCACGTCGTACCAGAGGTTGACGGCGACCGCGGGCGCGGTGCGGTCCTCGCTCACCACCACGCGCAGGCCGTTGTCCAGTCGGGTCGTCTCGATGGGCCAGGGGTAACCGCTGTCGGGCATGCCACGACGCTATCTGATCTCGCGGGCGGAAAGGTGACGAGCGGAGAGCATCGGCGGCCGGCGCCCGGGTGCTCGCGGAGCGTGTCCACCGCCGCGCCCTCCGCCGCCGAACGCGCGGCCGCCGCCCTGGCCCGCTGGCGGCACGCCCGGCTGCTGTACCCGCCGACCGTGCGCCGCTCAGTCCGGCGGCTCGCTCGGGGTCACCGTCTGATCCGACGTACGGTGCTCCAGGATCGTGTCCTCGGCGACGTTCCGGTCCTCCCGGATGTCCGATTCGGTGAGGATGGCGTCGGCCTGGGCCTCCGGGTCGTCGCTGCCCACCGCCGCCTCCTCGGGCAGCAGGTGGGCCCGGGACTCCACCCGCTCCTGGTCGTTCTGCTCGTGACTCATGGCGACCACTTACCCCGCGTTCCGCTCTGCGGAACGAAACGGGCGGCCCCCGTCCCGTCGGGTACGCTGGCTCACGTGACGCGGTCGTATCGATGGTTTAGGCAGCCGGCTGGAGGAGCCGGTGACTTCACCATGATCTGACGTCACTCCTCTTCGAGCCGGCTGGGCAGGGATCGACTCCCTGCCCTTTTTGCGTACGAGCAGCCGGCTCGACCTCGGGCGCCGGCCCCCGGGGCACGTCGGCGGAAGGAACCCCACCGTGACGACCCCGGACGCCCATCGGGTCATCGATCAGCGGATCGACCGTGTCGTGCCGCTGACCACCCCGGCCCTGCTCCACCACCACCTGCCCCTGGACGCGACGCTCGCCGAGGCCGTGCTGGCCGGTCGGCGCGCAGTCGGCCGGGTGCTGGACCGCGCCGACGACCGCCTGCTGGTGGTGGTCGGCCCGTGCTCGGTGCACGACCCGGCCGCCGCCCTGGAGTACGCGGGCCGCCTGCGCGAGGTGGCCGACCGGCTGGCCGACGACCTGCTGGTGGTGATGCGGGTCTACTTCGAGAAGCCGCGCTCGACGGTGGGCTGGAAGGGCCTGATCAACGACCCGGGGCTGGACGGTTCCGGTGACGTGAACACCGGCCTGCGGACCGCCCGCGCGCTCCTGCTCGACGTGCTGCGCCTCGGCCTCCCGGTGGGCTGCGAGTTCCTCGACCCGATCACCCCGCAGTACATCGCCGACACCGTCGCCTGGGGCGCGATCGGTGCCCGGACGGTGGAGAGCCAGGTGCACCGGCAGCTCGCCTCCGGCCTCTCCATGGCGATCGGCATGAAGAACCGCCCCGACGGCAGCATCTCCACCGCGGTGGACGCGATCCGGGCGGCCAGCGTCCCGCACGTCTTCCCCGGCATCGACTTCTCGGGGACTCCGGCGATCATGCACACCCGGGGCAACGCCGACGGGCACCTGGTGCTGCGCGGCGGGGGCGGCCGGCCGAACTACGACGCCGAGTCGGTGGCCGGGGCGCTGGACCTGCTCCGCGCGGCCGGGCTGCCGGAGCGGCTGGTGGTCGACGCCAGCCACGCCAACAGCGGCAAGGACCACCGCAACCAGCCGACGGTGGCGGCGGACGTGGCCGGGCAGCTCGCCGCCGGCCAGCGCGGCATCGTCGGGATCATGCTGGAGAGCTTCCTCCAGTCCGGCCGCCAGGACCTCGACCCCACCCGGGAGCTGGAGTACGGCAAGTCCGTCACCGACGCCTGCCTGGGCTGGGACACCACCGCCGAGGTCCTGACGGACCTGGCGGCAGCCGTCCGGACCCGCCGCGCCGCCCTCCCCACCCCCGCCGGACCCGCCCCGCCGCTGCGGGGGGTATGACAGCGCCGCCCCGGCCGGGAGGCCGGGGCGGCGCTGGGTGTCGGTGTGCGGTCGCCTCTCGGCGAGTGGCGCGACGCGGTTCCAGCCGAACGGTATTCCGCGAAGGCATTTTAGGTGAGGCCCGGGGACACTGGGCACACCGACGCTCTGCACAACGACCCGACCGCCCCGGGTGTTCCGGGCCGGTTCGTGTCCGCCGTCACCCCGCCCGGGGCCGCGGCCGGGGACGTTTGACCTATTCGGGCCCGGGTAGCCGATCGACGTGACCGACGACGCATCCGTGACGGAGGAGCCGGACACCCGGCAGCTCGACGAACTGCTCGACGACATCTACCACGGTCAGGAGCGGATCACTCAGGCGGACATCTACCGCCGCGCGGTGGCCGCGGAACTCCCGGCGGAGCTGCTTTCCCGGATCGCCGCCCTCCCGCAGGGCGAGTACGCGGTAGACGAGGCGGCCGAACTCCTGGGCGGGACGATCGCCTGAGGTGCGGGGCGCACCTGAGCCCGGCGCGCACGTAGCCCGGCGCCGGGAAGACCGAGAGGACAGCCAGATGACCGACCGCGACCAGGACCGCGAGGAGCACAAGCACCTGCGGGCGCTCGGCCAGCCGCCGGAGGGTACGGACACCCTGCCGGAGCCGGACTTCGCCAACGAGCACGACCGCACCGCCGTGGACCGGGAGGTGGTGACCGGCGCCGACGAGGACGAGCGGGAGCCCGAGGCGTCGCGCGGCTGGGCCGGCGAGGATCACGGGACGAGCCCCACCTGACCGCCGAGGGCCGGCGCGGACGTAGGGGAGGGGCTGGCGCGGATGCGCCGGCCCCTTCGTCGTACCCCGGTCACTTCTCGTCGTGGTGACCGCCCTCGGTCGCCTGCTGGGCCATCGCGTATCCCATCTGGAGGAAGTCCGAGGCGGCCACCGCGGTCAGCGCGGTGGCGACCAGCCGGGTCAGCCGGGGGGCCAGCACCAGCCCGCCGGTCAGGCCGGTGGCCACCCACACCGCCAGGCAGAACGGGCAGCTCAGCAGCTCGCCGATGGCGTGCCGGGTGGGGCTGCCCTGGTCGCGGACCTGCTCCATCACCTCGCCGCTGCCGATCGGGTGGTCGTACCGGGTGAAGGGGGCCCGCAACGGACTGGTGATCGCGTCCTTGGAGAGCAGCCGGCTGAGCTTGTGGGTGGCGATGGAGAGCAGCACCACGTCGGCCGGGGCGGGTCGCTCCGGCACCGGCCGACCGGTCGCCCGGACCACGCCCGCCAGGGTCGCGGTGACGGTGGCGTAGGTGCCCATCGCCGCCAGGTACCCGCCCAGCGGCCGGTGCTCGTGCGGCGCGTACGCCTGGCGCAGCCGCGCCACTCTCTGCCTCAGACCACTGCCGGTCACCCGGTCTCCTCGGTTGGTCACTGGACCGGCTCAGCCGGCGGTCAGGTTGTCGGCCACCTCGCGGGCGAGGTTGGCCAGGGTCTCGTCGGCCAGCCCGTCGGCGTCCCCGCCGGCCAGGTCGAGCCGGACCCGGGCGCCGCCCGCGTCGGTCGGTTCAACCTGGATCTCGGCAGACCAGCCGGGTGCGGAGTCGCTGGCCCACCGGGCCCGCAGCTGCTCGGCGCTGACCACCTCCGGGCGGCGGTCCCCGTCCTGGCGCAGCGGCTCGGGCAGCCAGGCGGCCGCCCGATCGGGGTCGATGGCCGTGTTGAAGACCACCTCGGGCGGCGCGGACATGCCGCGCTCGGCGTGCGCGGTCATCAGGCCTCCCGTAGGCGGCCGGGGTCGACCTCGCGACCCGGGTGCCGGGCGAGGTACTCGGTCTCCAGCTCCGCCGTGCGGCGCAGGTGGTTGGCGAGCGCGGAGTCGGCCGCGTGCCGCAGGGTGTCCAGCCGGGTGCGGTGCAGGCTTTGCATCTCCCGGATCAGGTCCTCGTCGCCCAGCTCGGAGGGGTCCACCCCGAGCGGCTCGCCGTCGACGTCACCGCTGGCGGCGTCCCTGACGTGGTCACCATCCCACTCCGGCATCCGCTGCTCCGGGCTGGCGTCACCGGTCTGGCGTACTGATTCGGTCATCGTCGCCCCCTCGTCTCGTTCGGGCTGGTGTCTAGACGGATGCCCACCCGGGCTGCCACCAAACCCCGCCGACTACGACACCACGTCGGAGATGGCCGGTGGCCCCGGTACTCTCGAGGGCATGAAGCGGCTCCGGACACCGGTGTGGATCGCCCGCCACGTGGCCATGGTCGTGCTGGTCGGGGGCTTTCTCGGCCTTGGCTGGTGGCAGGTCACCCGGGCCGCCTCCGGCAACTCGCTCAGCTTCGGGTACGCGATCGAGTGGCCGGTCTTCGCCGGCTTCGTGGTCTTCGTCTGGTGGCGTGAGGTGCGGCACACGCTGCGCGGCGCGCGCCCCGACCGGCCGAACCCGGCGCCGCCGGCGACCGCCGGCTCCGAGCCGGCCGCCGCCACCCCGGGGGTACGCCGGCCGGTGCGGGTCAGTCGGGTGCCGGTGCCGGCCGACGGGATCCAGGACGGCGAACTCGCCGAGTACAACCGCTACCTGTCATGGTTGAACGCCAACCCGGGCGCGAGGCCCGGTGACTATCCCGGCTGAGGCCGGTTCGGAAGGACGGACGACGGTGGGCGGAGCCCTTACCCGGTACCGCGTGATCGCCTGGATCGTGGGCGTGGCGCTGGTGGTGCTGGTCCTGATCGGCATGCCGTTGAAGTACGGCTTCGACAACCCCACGGTGGTGGCGGTAGTCGGTACCGCGCACGGCTGGCTGTACATGCTCTACCTGGCCGCCACGTTCGACCTGTCCCGCCGGGTGGACTGGCCGCTGAAGCGGATGCTGCTGGTGATGCTCGCCGGCACCGTGCCGTTCGTGTCGTTCTACGCGGAACGCCGGGTCAGCCACTGGCTGACCGCCGAGCGGCCCCGGACGCCGGCGCCGGTCGCCGGCTGACCGCCCGGCCGGACGGTCCGGTCCGGCCCGGGTCAGCGGCTCGCCCCTGGCGTTCAACGGGTGGGCCGCCACGGGTCGGCGGCGGCGAGCGGGTCCGCCCATCCGCCGTGCCGGGCGCCCTCGCGGGCCCGCAGCAGCGCCCGGGCCACCTGGCCGAACTGCCGCTCGTCGTCGCTGCTGAAGAGCAGCACCTCGGCGCCGCGGTAGCGGCCCCACAGCTCGTACGCGGGCGGCCGCCAGCGGTCGCCCACCAGCGCCAGCGCGAGGGGCAGCAGGCCGACCGCCCCCAACGTCAGGTACGCCCCGGCGGTCAGCCGCTGCAGGCCGCCGGTGAAGCCGAGCAGCACCCCGACGCCGCCGATCATGGCCGCGGTGACGACGAATGCGCGGAGGGCGAGCCGGTCGTGCGGGCCGCGACTGGTCCGGAGCTGGGTCAGTTCGGCGACCGGCCAGCTGTTTCGGCCGACCGTGAAGCGCTCGCCGGTGACGACGATGCCGGGTCGCGCGTAGAGCAGGGTCGGGGCTGCGGAGGTCGCCTTCGGCGACCGGGGTGGGCGGGTGGCGGAGCCATCGGTCTGCACGGCGTCCTCCCAGGGCTGGCGCGCCGGGCTGTCTGCGCCGCCGGTGAGCTGCGCCGATGCCGCCCGACGGGATTCCCGGCTCCGCACTTCATTGTGTTGCGGCCGCGCCAGCCGGACCGGGTATTTTCGGGGCTCTCAGGCGGCCACGGCCGGCGGCGCAGCCTACAAACAGAATCTATTTCGGTCTTTGTCAGGATTTTGTGGAACGTTGTCTGGCGACATCCGCCCAGAACGACGAATCACGCGAACCGCCCGGACCGCGCGGACCCACGCGGGACGGCGAGCGGCGGGCGGCGAAGCGGTCACGAAGGGTAATCCGCCCCGCCGGTACTTCCTGCCCCTTTGCCAACATTCGCCCCTGCTTCCACTGCGGGCAACTCCCGTCCCGGGTTAGGTTGTGCAGGCCGGACCGGTCGACCGCCATCCACCCGGATGGCCCCGGGCCGGTGCCACCGGGGCGCTGGCCGCCCCTCGACAGTGGGAGAGGAGCCTTCTGCTCTTGTCGTCCTTACGGATCGTGCTGCGCTCACTGGCGGTCGTCGGCCTCTCGGCCGTGCTCATCGCCCCCGGGTCGGTGGCTCGGGCCGAGCCCACCCCCGCCGAGCTGACGAAGCAGATCGAGAAGTCCTCGACTGAGCTGGAGCGAATCGTCGAGTCCTACAACAAGCTCAACGAGGAGATCAAGGCCAACAAGGCCACCGCGGCCGTACTGCAGGCCAAGATCGGCCCGTTGCAGGCGCAGGCCGAGCGGAGCCGCGCCGACGTCGGCCAGATGGCCGTCACGGCATACAAGACCGGTGGGCTGCGGACGGCCCAGGCCCTGCTGGACCGGGGCACGGTGCGCTCGCTGCCGGACCGGCTCGGCACCCTGGACCAGCTGACCCGGCAGCGCCAGGAGACCATCGCCGGCTTCACCGCCAACCAGCGCAAGCTGATCGACGAGAAGACCCGGCTGGACGCCACGCTGGCCCGGGAGGCCGCGCAGGCGAAGCAGCTCACCATTGGCAAGAAGAAGATCCAGACCGACCTGGACCGGCTCTACACGCTACGTCGGCAGGCGTACGGGCGGGCCACCGAGGCGCCGGTCAAGTCCAGCTCCGCCGGCAGCCCGCCGACGGTGTCCGGCTCGGCCGGGGCGGCGGTGCGGTACGCGTACGGGGCGGTCGGCAAGCCGTACGTCTACGGGGCCGACGGCCCCGACGGGTACGACTGCTCGGGCCTGACGCTCGCCGCCTGGCGGGCGGCGGGGAAGTCGCTGCCGCACAACGCGGCGATGCAGTGGGACGCCACGTCCCGCGTCAGCCGAGGCTCACTGCAACCGGGCGACCTGGTCTTCTACTCCGGGCTGGGGCACGTCGCGATCTACGTGGGCGGCGGTCAGATCATCGACGCGCCGAGCGCGGGCCGCAACGTCAACAAGCGGGACATGGACATCATGTCCATCGCCGGGTACGGCCGGGTGCGCTGACCATGAAGACGGCAAACGGCCGGCGTCCCCCTATCGGACGCCGGCCGTTCGTCTTGTCCATTACTACCAGGTCAGGCCGCCTGCAGCCCCTCGGCTCGGGCCAGCTCGCGGAGCCGGCCGAGGGCCTGGATCTCCAGCTGACGGATCCGCTCCCGGGAGAGCGAGAAGCGCGAGGCCACCTCGGTCAGCGAGTGCTCCCGCCCATCCTCCAGGCCGTAGCGGGCCCGCATGATGCCGGCCGAGCGGTCGTCGAGGTGGTTCAGCAGGCCCTCGATCCGCTGCCGCTCCAGGCCGGTGAGGACGATGTCCTCCGGCGACGGCGCGTCGCTGTCGGCGACCAGGTCACCGAGCTTCGTGTCGCCGTCGTCGCCCACCGGGGTGTCCAGCGAGACGGTGTCCTGCGACCAGCGGACCAGCTCGTTGACCCGCTCGACGGTGACCCCGAGGGACGCCGCGATCTGCTCCGGCTCCGGGTCGCCGCCCAGCTCACGGGTGAGCTGGCGGGCCACGTTGCGCATCCGGTTGACGTCCTCCACCAGGTGCACGGGCAGCCGCACTGTGCGCTCCTGCTGGGCGATGGCCCGGCTGATCGCCTGACGGATCCACCAGGTGGCGTAGGTGGAGAACTTGTAGCCGCGCTCGTAGTCGAACTTCTCGACCGCCCGGACCAGGCCGGTGTTGCCCTCCTGGATCAGGTCCAGCATGGGCATCCCGGAGCGCACGTAGCGTCGGGCGATCGACACGACCAGTCGCAGGTTGGCGCGGATGAAGAGGTCCTTCGCCTGCTCACCCTCGACGACCAGCCGCTCCAGGTCCTCCCGGTCGACGCCCTCGGGTACGCGGTCCTCCCCGAGCAGGTGCTCGGCGTAGAGGCCGGCCTCGATCGCCTTGGAGAGGTCGACCTCCTTGGCGGCGTCCAGCAGCGGCGTACGGGAGATCTCGTGCAGGTAGACGCCGACCAGGTCGCGCTCCTCGGCAACCTCGTCGGTTCGCATGCCGATCTTCTTGTCCACGGTGCCCACGGTCCCCTCGCTCGCGCCGGTTGCCCGGTTCCTTGCCATCCCCACGTCCATCAGCCCCTCCCCCGTAACTTCCGCTGTGCCCACCGGTGCTGACACCTACACAACAGATGAGACGTGTCGGGGATTCCATGTCGTGAGTCGAAAGTGTCACGAATGCCTGAGTAGTAGCTGAGAGCCCGGTCCATGTTTGCTGTCAGGACCCCGGTCGGCCGGTCCGTCCGCCGCCCTGGAAACAGGGCGACGGATCAGCGGAATCGTCGTGCGCCCAGGGCATCGCACCATTGCGAAATCCATGAACACAGCGACCCGCGTCACCGCCAGATTGCGATCCTGGTCACTGCCAGATACGCGCCGGTGGACCGGTCGGTTCAGCCACGGGTGAGGATTACCCCACCCCTCGATGAACAATCCGCAGCGCGAACGACGTCCCGCGCGGGGCGTGACGCTCGTCGCAGTGGGGGTGGGCCGGGCGGTGGGCCCGGTGACGCCGGGCGTGCCCGGGTCAGGAGGCGAGCAGGTCCAGCGCGTCGCGCACCTGGTCGGCGGAGCGGGCCAGGGCGGCCCGGGCGGCGGACACCTCGGCGCCGGAGACGAGGGAGACGAGGGCGGTCTTCAGGTCGCCGCCGGCCTCGTGCAGCGCCAGCCTGCAGACCTCTTCGGCGCAGCCGGTGGCCTCCATCAGGATCGAGATCATCCGGCCGCGCAGCTTGGCGTTGGTGGCCACCATGTCGATCATCAGGTTGGAGTAGACCCGGCCGAGTCGCACCATCACGGCGGTGGAGAACGTGTTGAGCACCAACTTCTGCGCGGTGCCCGCCTTCATCCGGGTCGACCCGGTGACGACCTCCGGTCCGGTGTCCACGCCGATGAAGACGTTCACCGACGAGGCGGCCTCGGCCTCCGGATTGGCGCAGAGCAGCACGGTCGCGGCCCCCTGCGCCCGGGAGGCGGCGAGCGCCCCGAGGACGTACGGGGTGCGCCCGCTGGCGGCCAGTCCGACCACCAGGTCGCCGGGGCGTACGCACTCGGCCGCCTCGGCCGCGCCGGCCCGGTCGTCGTCCTCGGCGTCCTCGACGGCGCGCCACACCGCCTCGGGACCGCCGGCCAGGTGCGAGCAGAACCAGTGCCGCGGCGAGTTGAAGGTGGGGGCCAGCTCGGCAGCGTCCAGGACGCCCAGCCGCCCCGACGTTCCGGCGCCGAAGTAGTGCACCCGGCACCCGCCCCGCAACGCCGCGACCGCCAGGTCGACGGTCTCCGCGATCTCGTCGAGGACGGCGGCCACCGCGGCCGGTACCCGCCGGTCCGCTTCGTTGATGACGGTGAGCACGTCCCGGGTCGACATCAGGTCGAGGTCGGCGCTGTGCGGGTTGCGCCGTTCGGTCGGCGCGCCGACGCGCACCACCGGCCGGACGGCGGCCAACTCGTCCCCCTCCACCCGCCCGGCGGTCATGCCCGCCTCCGCGTCGAGCCCACCCGATGCGACTGAACGGCCGCGGCCGTCGCCTCCAGGGCCTTCTTCGCCCTGGCCCGGTTGCGCGCCGCCACCCCGACGAAGAGGCAGTCGACCACGGTGAGCTGGGCCAGCCGGCTGGCCATCGCGCCGGAGCGGTAGGTGGTCTCCCGGGCCGCGGTGGTTAGCACGAAGTCGGCCACCTCGGTGAGCGGCGACCGGGGGAAGTTGGTCAGGGCCACCGTGGTCGCGCCGCGCGCCCGGGCCTGCTCCAGCACCTCGATCACATCCGAGGTGGTGCCGGAGTGCGAGATACCGACCGCGACGTCGCCCCGGCCGAGCAGGGCGGCGGAGGTGAGCGCGGTGTGCACGTCCGGGAAGTAGAAGGCGATCCGGCCGATGCGGTGCAGCTTCTGCTGGAAGTCGGAGGCGACGAAGCCGCTGGCCCCGGCGCCGTACACGTCGATCCTTCCGGCGCCGCCGATCGCCTCGACCACCTGCTCGCAGACGGCCGGATCGAGTTGCTCGGCGGTTTCCTCGACGGCCCGCGCGTCGTTGAACGCGATGGTCGCGATGATCTGGGCCAGGTCGGCGCCCGGCGGGATGTCCCCGCCGACCACCCGGGCGTCCGGCGGCTCGACCCGACGAGCCGCCTCGGCGGCGAGCCGGATCCGCAGCTGCGGGTAGCCGTCCATGCCGACCGACCGGCAGAAGCGGATGACGGTCGCCTCGGAGGTCTGGGCCCCGGTGGCGAGGTCGGTGATGGTGCGCCGGGCGGCATCCGCCGGGTCGGCGACGACCAGCCGGGCGACCCGCTGTTCGGCCGGGGACAGCGACGGGAGCAGGCCACTGATGTGGACGATCAGTCCACCGGCCTCGTGACTCGCAGAAATCTTCGGACTCTTCGCCACGGATGAAACTTACTTTCATGAGGCGTGAGCGTCAACCATCACGGCGGGTATCCGGGAAAGTACCGCCTTCCGCGCGGGCTCCCTCCGGCAAGGGTGCCATTCCCCCAGCCCCGCCGCCTCATCCGCTCCGGCCGAGTCCGCCATGCCGGCCGGGCCGCCGGTCGGCCGTCGTCCCCGGCCGGCCAGCCGGACGGCCAGGCCGGGCCGCCGGTCGGCCGGCCCCACGTCGGCCCACGCCGGCCGGCTAGCGTGTGGCCATGGCGGAGCGCAGTGTGCTGATCACCGGAGGCACGGGCGGCCTGGGCGGGGCGGTCACCGCGGCCTTCCTCAGGGGCGGCTGGCGGGTGGTCGTACCCGGGCGGGAGGAAGCGGCGACGGAGCCGGCGGGGTCCAGGCCGGTCCGGCTCACCGCGGACCTGCTCGAACCGGCCGGAGCCGTCCGGGCCGTCGAAGTGGCCACGGCCGACCCGGCCGCGCCGCTGCGCGCGGTGGTCAATCTCGTCGGCGGGTACGCCAGCGGCGGGCTGGTGCACGAGACCCCGGTCGAGGAGTTCGACCGGATGCTCCGGCTCAACCTGCGCCCGACGTACCTGGTCACCCAGGCGGCGCTGCCGCATCTGGTCGCGGCCGGCGGCGGCGCGGTGGTCTGCGTCTCCGCGCGGGCCGCGGTGGCGCCGTTCCCCGGCGCGGCGGGTTACGTCACCGCGAAGGCCGCCGTGCTGGCCTTCGCCAACGCGGTGGCGGTGGAGTACCGGCCGCGCGGGGTGCGGTGCAACACGGTGCTGCCCAGCGTGATCGACACCCCGGCCAACCGCGCCGCCCAGCCGGACGCCGACCATCGGCGCTGGGTCTCCCCCGCGGAGATCGCCGGGGTGATCCGCTTCCTGGCCGCCGACGAGTCGGCGCCAACCAGCGGCGCCAGCATCCCGGTCTACGGCCGGGCCTGAGCCGCCACCGGGCCGGCCGGCTCCGCACCGCCCGCTGGCGGACCGGCGCCGGGCGGCGGCGTGCCGGTGACAGACGGCGGCGTGCCGGTGACAGACGGCGGGTCCGCCGGCAGCCACTCGGTGAGGTGGGCGCGGATCCGGCGGGTGACCTCATCGGGCGGGCCGCCCGCGTCGACCACCACGAAGCTCGGATACTCGGGCAACGTCCGGTACGCGGTGGCGGCGGCGGTGAGCCAGCGCATGCTCTCGTGATCGGTGCCGCGCCGTTCGATCCGCCGGTACGCCTCGGCGGGGTCCACGGCGAGCAGGAAGGTCACCCGCGGAGGCGGGAAGAGCCGGTAACCGGCCCGGGCCAGCCGTTCCCAACGCTGCCCGCCGTGTGCCCGGATGCTCGCGTACTGGCAGGCGGAGTAGCGGTCCATCACCGCGGTCCGGCCGGTGACCAGGCAGCTCAGCAGGGTGAGGGCGATGGCGAGCCAGCGGAGCGCGGACTCGACGGCAAGCATCCCGTTCCGCCCGACGAGCCGCTGGGCGTCCGGGCGGCCGAGCCGGTGGGCGAGCCGACCGAGCCAGCGCCGGCCGCTTGCGTTGCGGTGGTAGGTGGCCGGGTGACCGGCCACGCTGAGCGCCTCGGCGAGCCGGTGCGCCTGGGTGGTCTTGCCGGACCCATCGATGCCGATCAGGGCGACGGTACGCAGACGGGTCCCGCCGCGCCGCGCCCGCAATGATCTGGCCACCTGCGCCAGGCTATCCGACCCACGCCCACGCCTTCGGCGATTTGTCCTCTTCCGTGCCCGTCGACGCCACACCGTGTCACGGCCAGGTGTGGCCGACCGGATTGCCGGGTACGCACCTTCATTCCCACCGCCACGTGACGACGACGGGAGACCCAGATGGCCGAGCGCGGGGACGAGACCCTGGTCCACACGCTGAAGAAGGTCGCCGCCGTGCTCAAGCAGTCCGAGATCCCGTTCGCCCTCGGCGGCAGCTTCGCCGTGTACGCCCACGGCGGCCACTCCAGCGACCACGACGTCGACTTCCTCCTCCGCGAGCAGGACGTGGACCGGGCGCTCGAGGCCCTGGTCGCGGCCGGGTTCACCGCCGAGCGTCCGCCCGAGGACTGGCTGGTCAAGGTCTACGACGAGGGACGGATGGTGGATCTGATCCACCGGCCGATCGAGACCCCGGTGACCGAGGAGACCTTCACCGACACCATCGTGCGCCCGGTGGACGCGATCCACATGCCGGTGCTCTCGGCGAGCCAACTCATGGTGCACAAGCTGCTCAGCTTCTCCCAGCACTACTGCGACTTCGCCCGGGCCCTGCCGCTCGCCCGCTCGCTGCGTGAACAGATCGACTGGGAACGGGTACGGAAGGACACGCAGCACTCCCCGTACGCGGAGGCGTTCCTGGTGCTGCTCGACCGGCTGGACGTACTGCCGCCCAGCGGCATACCCGGAGGAAGGGAGACACCGTGACGAAGGAGCACGGCGGCGCGACGCCCGACGAGTACGTCGAGGCGGAGATCCACCGGCTGCTGGCCGAGGACCCGGACGTCGCCGAGCAGGGGATCACCGTCGTCCGCCGCGAGCGGGGCCTGGTCCTCTACGGCGAGGTGGAGAGCCCGCACCGGCGCGAGGAGATCCTGCGCCGGGTGGCCGAACGCTTCCCCGACGTCCCGGTCACCAGCGACATCGGGGTGATCCGGGCGCAGGCGCCCACCCAGGTCGAGGAGCTGCCGTGAGGGAGGTTCGACGGTGATCCGGATCGCCGCCGTCGGCGACGTGCACGTGGACGAGGACGTGGTCGGCCGGTTCCGGCCGGCCCTGGAGGAACTGCCCGACTGCGCCGACGTGCTTCTGCTCGCCGGCGACCTGACCCGGCACGGCACCGAGTCCGAGGCGCGCTGCGTGGCGCGGGAGTTCGGCGGACTGGGCGTGCCCGTGATCACCGTGCTCGGCAACCACGACCACCAGTGCGATCAGGTGCCGCAGGTGGTCAATGTGCTGGAGGACGCCGGCATCACCGTGCTGGAGGGGACCGGGACGGTGCTGGAGTTCGCCGGCGGGCGGCTCGGCGTCGCCGGGGCGAAGGGCTTCGGTGGCGGCTTCGCCGGGCGGTGCGCCAGCGACTTCGGCGAGCCGGAGATGAAGGCGTTCGTCCGGACCACCAACGAGAGCGCGGACGCCCTCGGCGATGCGCTGCGCGGGCTGGAGTGCGACCTGCTGGTCGCGCTCACCCACTACGCCCCGGTGCCGGACACCCTGGCCGGCGAGCCGTTGGAGATCTACCCGTTCCTCGGGTCATACCAGCTGGGCCAGGCGATCGACTCGGCGCCGACCGCGCTGGCCCTGCACGGGCACGCGCACGCCGGCACCGAGCGGGGCACCACCCCGGGCGGGGTACGGGTCCGCAACGTCGCCCACCCGGTGATCAAACAGGCGTACAGCATCTTCCACCTGGGTGATCATCTGGTCGGATAATCGGGTTTCCCGGATCGTGCGGCCGGGTATTCAGGAGCCATGCAGCTGATTCTCTGGATTCTCGCAGTCGTACTCGTGGTCGCCGGCATCTTCGCGCTGTTCCGCCGGCAGATCCTGTGGGGCATCGTCCTCATCGTGGTCGGTCTTCTGGTCGGCCCAGGTGGCGTCAGCATCTTCAGTTAGACGCCGTTCGTACCGTCCCTGACCCGCCGGGGTCGTCGGGTCCGGATCTCCGTCCTCCCAGACAGGAGAGCCCGGGCACGACGACCCCGGCGTCGTGCGTTCCGGCCCGGGTGACGGTTGTCAGCAGCGGGGGACGTCAGGTATGTAGCCGTCGTAGCCGGTCTGGACGCACGCGTCGGAGACGTACCGGCCGGTGCCGATCCGGTCCCAGATCGAGCTGGCGTACGCCGGGCTGTGGTCTACGCATCCAGCACCCCCTATGTTGAAATCCTTCGATTTAGCGCGTTCAGCGTGACAGAAAGCTCCATTGATGGGAGGGGGTGCGGCGGGCGCGGGAAGCACGACCCGTGGGAGCGCACCCACGGCCGGTGAGCGGGTTTCGGGATTGTTACCGGGCCGTGTCCGGCGGGGGGTGGACTCCGGATCATGCAAGCGCTTACATGTGGGGACGACCATCGGACCGGCGCGGGTTCGGTTCCCCCACGCGCCGGCAAGGAAGGAGATCGGCATGGCGTTTGCCAGATCACGCCAGGCTCTCGCGATCGCCGGCGTACTGGGGCTGGCGCTCGGCGCCACCGCCTGCGGCACCGGCAACGACAAGAAGAGCAGCGGCAAGGCGAGCTCCCCCGAGTGCGCCGCATACGAGAAGTACCAGGGCCACGACGGCAAGAAGGTCACGATCTACTCGTCGATCCGGGACATCGAGGCCGACCGCCTCGCGCAGTCCTGGAAGCAGTTCGAGGACTGCACCGGCATCAAGATCGACCACGAGGGCAGCGGCGAGTTCGAGGCCCAGATCGGCGTTCGGGTCGACGGCGGCAACGCCCCCGACCTGGCGTTCATCCCGCAGCCGGGTCTGCTCAAGCGGTTCGCCGACGCGGGCAAGCTCAAGCCGGTCGGCGCCGACACCAAGGCGCTGGCCGAGCAGAACTTCACCCCCGACTGGCTGAAGTACAGCACCGTCGACGGCAAGCTCTACGGCGTTCCGCTCGGCTCCAACGTCAAGTCGTACGTGTGGTACTCGCCGAAGACCTTCAAGGAGAAGGGCTGGACCGTCCCGACCACGTGGGACGAGCTCATCGCCCTGAGCGACAAGATCGCGGCGAGCGGCACCAAGCCGTGGTGCGCGGGCATCGAGTCCGGTGACGCCACCGGCTGGCCGGCCACCGACTGGATCGAAGACGTGATGCTGCGGACGCAGACCCCCGAGGTCTACGACCAGTGGACCACCCACGGCATCCCGTTCAACGACCCGAAGGTCGCCGACGCGGTCAACAAGGCCGGCACCATCCTCAAGAACGAGAAGTACGTCAACGGCGGCTTCGGCGGCGTGAAGAGCATCGCCACCACCTCCTTCCAGGAGGCCGGCACGCCGATCACCACCGGCAAGTGCGCCCTGCACCGCCAGGCGTCCTTCTACGCCAACCAGTGGCCGAAGGGCACCAAGGTGGCCGAGGACGGCGACGTCTTCGCGTTCTACTTCCCGGCCATCGACCCGGCCAAGGGCAAGCCGGTGCTGGGTGCCGGCGAGTTCGTCTCGGCCTTCGCCGACCGTCCCGAGGTCCAGGCGGTGCAGACCTACCTGGCCTCCGGCGAGTACGTCAACAGCCGCGCCAAGATCGGCGACTGGCTGTCGGCGAACAAGAAGCTCGACATCAACAACGTGCCGAACCCGGTGGACAAGCTCTCCGTCCAGATCCTGCAGGACCCGAAGACCGTCTTCCGCTTCGACGGCTCGGACCTGATGCCGGCCGCGGTCGGCGCGGGCACCTTCTGGAAGGGCATGGTCGACTGGATCAACGGCAAGGACACCGCCACGGTGCTCCAGGGCATCGAGAGCAGCTGGCCGAAGTGAGCTGAGACGGTGGTCCGGCCCCTCTGAGCGGGCCGGACCACCGTTCCCGACCGAACCCTTGAAGGAGGGTCGATGGAGTTCGACTTCGCGGCGGAACAACCGAAGTTCCTCATGCTGATGTACGGGCTGATCGCTTTCGTCGTGGTGGTGGGTGGCCTGCTCCTGCTCCTCGACGTGGTGCCGGCCTGGTTCGCCCGTCGCCGCGAGGCGCAGCTGATCGCCGCCTCCGCGAGCGGCGCCCCGATGCCCGGCCGACGCAAGCAGCGGGAGGGGCTCTTCGCGCTCTTCTTCCTGCTGCCGACGCTGCTGCTGCTCACGGTCGGGCTGGTGGTGCCGGCGATCCGCACCACGCTGCTCTCCTTCATGGACGACGGCAGCAACAACTGGGTGGGACTGCGCAACTACGGCTGGATGTTCTCCGAGGGCTCGATCGTCCGAGTGCTCATCAACACCCTGATCTGGGTGATCCTGGTTCCGCTGGTGGCCACCGCGTTCGGGTTGATCTACGCGGTCCTGGTGGACAAGGCCCGGCTCGAGGCGATCGCCAAGTCCCTGATCTTCCTGCCGATGGCCATCTCGTTCGTCGGCGCCACCATCATCTGGAAGTTCGTCTACGCCTACCGGGGTGACGGGCAGGAGCAGATCGGCCTGCTCAACCAGATCGTGGTCGGCCTCGGCGGCGAGCCGAAGCAGTGGCTGCTCGAATCGCCGCTGAACACCTTCCTGCTCATCGTGATCATGATCTGGATCCAGGCCGGCTTCGCCATGGTGGTGCTTTCCGCCGCGATCAAGGCCATCCCGGCGGACATCGTCGAGGCCGCCCGCCTCGACGGGGTCACCTCGTGGCAGATGTTCTGGCAGATCACCATGCCGGGCATCCGGCCGGCGCTGGTCGTGGTGGTGGTGACGCTCTCGATCGCCACGCTGAAGGTCTTCGACATCGTCCGGACCGCGACCAACGGCAACTACGACACCAGCGTCATCGCTAACGAGATGTACAACCAGGCGTTCCGGTACGGCAAGAACGGGCAGGGCTCGGCCCTGGCGGTCTTCCTCTTCGTCCTGGTCATCCCGATCGTGATCTACCAGATCCGCAACCTGCGTCAGCAGCGGGAGGGCTGAGATGACCACCGCCACGCCCACCGTCGGAGCCGGCACCCAGGCCACCGGGACGACCACCCGCGTCGCCCGGGTCCGCAAGCGGCTGAACAGCCGTACGGCCACGCTCGTCTCGATCATCATCGCGCTGGTCTGGACCATCCCGACCTTCGGCCTGCTGATCTCCTCGGTCCGGCCGGAGAACCAGATCAAGACCACCGGCTGGTGGACCTTCTTCACCAACCCGCAGTTCACCCTGGAGAACTACCAGGAGGTGCTCTTCAGCAGTTCCTCCTCGGCGGGCCAGCTCGCCAGCTACTTCATCAACTCGCTGGCGATCACCATCCCGTCGGTGCTCTTCCCGCTCGCCTTCGCGGCGCTGGCCGCGTACGCGCTGGCGTGGATCAACTTCAAGGGGCGGGACTGGCTCTACATCGCGATCTTCGCGTTGCAGATCGTGCCGCTGCAGATGGCCCTGGTGCCGCTGCTGAAGTTCTTCTCCACCGGCGTCACCATCGCCGGCGTCACCGTGCTCCCGGCCTGGGATCTGGTCGACGAACAGAAGTTCGCCCAGGTGTGGTTCGCGCACACCTGCTTCGCGCTCCCGTTCGCCGTCTTCCTGCTGCACAACTTCATCTCGCAGCTGCCCAAGGACCTGATGGAGGCGGCCCGGGTCGACGGGGCCACCCACCCCAAGATCTTCCGCACCATCGTCCTGCCGCTGATCACCCCGGCCCTGGCGGCCTTCGGCATCTTCCAGTTCCTCTGGGTCTGGAACGACCTGCTGGTCGCGCTGATCTTCGCCGGGGGCACCAGCGAGACCGCCCCGCTCACCGTCCGGCTGGCCGAGATGGCCGGCACCCGGGGCAACGAGTGGCAACGGCTGACGGCCGGCGCGTTCGTGTCGATCGTCGTACCGCTGATCGTGTTCCTGTCCCTCCAGCGCTACTTCGTGCGCGGCCTGCTCTCCGGCAGCGTCAAGGGCTGACCCGCAGGTCCGCCGCCGCCGGTCCCCCGGCGGCGGCGGGCGCGGGTGGACCGGGGCAACGATGACCAAGATTGACGATGTCGCCCGCCTGGCCGGGGTCTCCACGGCCACCGTCTCGCGGGCGCTGCGGGGCCTCCCGACCGTCTCGGCCGCAACCCGGCGCCGGGTCCTCGCCGCCGCCGAGCAGCTCCAGTACGCGGTCTCTCCGAGCGCGTCCCGGCTGGCTGGCGGGAAGACCGGCACGGTGGCCGTGGTGGTCCCCCGGATCACCCGGTGGTTCTTCGGCACGGTCGTCGAGGCGGTCGAGGAATTCCTCCACCAATCCGGCTACGACCTGCTGCTCTACAACCTGGGCGGCCGGGAGCAGACCCGTCAGCGGGTGCTGCGCACGGCCCGCCTGCACAAGCGGGTGGACGCGGTCATCCTGGTCGCCACGCCATTGCGCCCGCCGGAGGTTACCGCGCTGACCGCGCTGGACCTGCCCGGCGTCACCATCAGCTCCGGCACGGTGGTGCCCGGCTGGCCCTGCGTCCGCATCGACGACGTGGCCGCCGCGCGGACCGCCACCCGGCACCTGCTCGACCTCGGCCACACCCGGATCGCGCACATCTCCGGCGACCCGGACGACGAGCTGGCCTTCACCACCCACCTGGACCGGCGGCGGGGCTACCAGGCGGCACTGCGGACGGCCGGGATCCGCCCCGACCCCAGCCTGGACGTGGAGTCGCAGTTCACCATCGACGGCGGCAACCGGGCCACCGCGGAGCTGCTGGCCCGGGGCGAACCCCCGACCGCCATCTTCGCGGCCTGCGACGAGATGGCGATGGGCGCGATGACCGCGCTGCGGGACGCCGGACTCCGCGTACCGCAGGACGTCAGCGTGATCGGCGTCGACGACCACGACCTGGCCAAGGTGCTCGGGCTGAGCACCATTGCCCAGCCGGCGGCGGAGCAGGGGCTGCTCGCCGCGCGGATCCTGCTCGACCCGCTCGGCGCCCGCGCCGCCGCCCCGTACGCCGGGCACCTGCCGGCGCCGCGCGGCGGCGACGCCCCCAACGACCAGCCGACACCGCCGGTGATCCTGCCCACTCGGCTCGTCGTGCGGGAGTCGACCGCCCCGCCACGGGCAGACTGAACGGATTCGGCCGTCCGCGCGGCGGCCGGAGCGCACCGCAAGTCCGGGGCCAGACGGCACGGCACGACACAAGGGGAGAAGGCTCTGAACACCGACGTGACGCAGCAGGAGACGGCCGGCGCTCCGGCCACCGGCTGGTGGACCGAGGCCGTCATCTACCAGATCTACCCGCGCTCGTTCGCCGATTCCGACGGCGACGGCATGGGCGACCTCCCCGGCATCACGGCCCGCCTCGGTCACCTCGCCGAGCTGGGCGTCGACGCGGTCTGGTTGTCGCCGTTCTATCCGTCGCCGCAGGCCGACGCCGGGTACGACGTGGCCGACTACCGGGACGTCGACCCGCTCTTCGGCCGGCTCGCGGACGCCGACACGATGATCGCCGAGGCGAAGGCGCGGGGCCTGCGGGTCATCGTCGACCTGGTGCCGAACCACACCTCGTCCGCCCACCGCTGGTTCCAGGCCGCGCTGGCCGCCGCGCCGGGCAGCCCGGAGCGGCAGCGGTACGTCTTCCGGGCCGGCCAGGGAGCCGACGGCGCCGAGCCGCCGAACGACTGGCAGAGCGTCTTCGGTGGGCCGGCGTGGACCCGGGTGCCCGACGGGCAGTGGTACCTGCACCTCTTCGACACCGGCCAGCCCGACCTGAACTGGGACAACCCGGAGGTCCGCACCGAGTTCCTGGACGTGCTGCGGTTCTGGCTGGACCGGGGCATCGACGGCTTCCGGGTGGACGTGGCCCACGGGCTGATCAAACAGGCCGACCTGGCGAACTGGCGGGAGCCGCAGGAGATCCTCTCCGGCAACGAGGCGGACAAGCCGCGCCCGCCGATGTGGGACCAGGACGGGGTGCACGAGATCTACCGGGAGTGGCGGCAGCTGCTCGACTCGTACGACGGCGAGCGGATCCTGGTCGCCGAGGCGTGGGTGGAGCCGGCCGAGCGGCTGGCCCGGTACGTCCGCCCCGACGAGATGCACCAGGCGTTCAACTTCGAGTACCTGCTCGCCGCCTGGACCGCCCCCGCCCAGTACGCCGTGATCACCCGCTCGCTGGAGGCCACCGACTCGGTCGGCGCCCCCACCACCTGGGTGCTCTCCAACCACGACGTGGTCCGACACGCCTCCCGGCTCGGGCTGCCGATCGGCACCCCGAAACCCAACGGCATCGGCGTCGGCGACCCGCAGCCGGACGCCGCGCTCGGTCTGCGCCGGGCCAGGGCGGCCACCCTGCTGATGCTCGCCCTGCCCGGCTCCGCGTACCTCTACCAGGGCGAGGAGCTGGGGCTGCCGGAGCACACCACGCTCCCCGACGAGGCCCGGCAGGACCCGACCTGGGCGCGCAGCGGGCACACCGAGCGCGGCCGGGACGGCTGCCGGGTGCCGATCCCGTGGGAGGCCGACGCGCCGTCGTACGGCTTCGGGCCGACCGACGCCAGCTGGCTGCCGCAGCCCCCGAGCTGGGCCGAGTACGCCCTTGACCGGCAGCGCGGGGTGCCCGGCTCGACGTACGAGCTGTACCGGACCGCGCTGCGACTGCGGCGCGAGCACGGGCTGGCCCGCGGGCCGCTGAAGTGGCTCTCCTCCGGCGACGAGGTGCTCGCCTTCCGCAACGGCGAGCTGACCGTGCTGACCAACTTCGGCCCCGCCTCGGTGCCGGTGCCGGCCGGCGCGGAGCTGCTGGCGACGAGCGCCCCGCTCGACAAGGACGGCCGGGTCCCGACCGACGTGACGGTCTGGGTCCGCGCCTGACGCGCCCATCTCGCTGGTCCCCGCCCCCCGGCGGGGACCAGCCCGCGGCGGCTCACCGGCACCCGCTCAGAGGCGGTCGGCGCGGGCGTGCAGGAGGTCGTGCACTGCCTCGATGTCGCCGGGTGAGGTGCGGGCGGCGAGCCAGTAGATGACGCCGGTCGGGATGAAGAACAGCTGGAAGGCGGCCAGCCCGACGGCGTAGTTCAGCGGCGGCGGGAAGGCCGCGCGCAGCGCGTGGAAGGCCACCCCGACCAGCCCGTTGCCGGCCGCCCGGCCGACCCCGTTCACCAGGTTGCCCAGGCTGTAGACGGTGCCCCGGTGCTCGGGCGGGTTGACGTCCGCGATCAGGGCGAACCAGTTCGGCGAGTTCGCCGAGGTCAGCGCCAGCGCGACCACTGCGGTCAGCAGGCTCAGCCCGACCGTCGGCTCGGTGACCACGCTGGCCAGCACCGCGGCCACCACCGCGCCCGAGCCGGCGCCGTCCGGCACGTCGATCCGGACCGGCACGAGGAACAGCACCAGATAGAAGGGCACGGCCGCGAGGATGCCCACCGCCGCGACCAGGGCCCGGCCGCTGGGCGTACGCCGTTGCAGCGCGTCGCCGACCAGGCCACCCACGATGGAGAGCACCCCGCCGAGCTGGAAGAGGGTGGCGAAGACGCTGCCCACCACCACGGCGGTCGCCGCCGAGTAGCCCTGCGCCTCGGCCCGCTGGGCGAAGAGCACCGGCAGCCAGACCAGCGAGCCGAAGGCCGCCTGCGCGGTCAGCCCCTGCAGGATCAGCCAGCGGTTGGTCCGCCGGGCCAGGATCCGGGGCAGATCGGCCCGGGTGATCCGGTAGTCGTAGTCGGCGCCGGCGTCGATCGCCCCGGCCAGCTCCGGTTCGCTCTGCCCGCGCCGGATGTCGAACGTGAACAGGTAGGCGACCGTGGCGGCCAGCCCGACGACAGTGAGCACCAGGAACGGCCGCCGCCATTCGGTGGCGCCGAGGATGCCGCCGGTCAGTGTGCCGGCGAGGGTCCCGACGCCCTGGGACAGCCCCCAGAAGCTCATCACCAGCCCCCGGCGGCGGGGCGAGATCAGATCGGTGACCACGGAGAAGCCGACCGAGCCGACCGCGCCCAGCCCGACCGCCGCGAGCAGCTGGGCCCCAAGGAACGCCGGGTAGTTCTGCGCGAGCGCGCTGCCACCGGTGCCGGCCGCCCAGATCAGCGTGCCCACCATCAGCAGCGGCTTGCGGTCGGTCCGGTCGCCGACGTACGCCCAGGCGACCGCGGCGACCGCGCTGACCAGGAAGCTCGCCGCGGTGACCAGGCCGAGCAGTCGCTGCGACACGCCCAACGCACCGGAGATCGGCCCGTACAGCGGCGGCACCAACCCGATCGCCACGTTGTCCAGCGACGCGAGGACCACGAACACCACGACGCTGTAGAGGCGGTGCGCCGCGTTCCCGCGTCGGGAGATCCTGGTGCCGGTCATGTCCGGCAGCAAACCAGGAGCAGATCACGGCCCGGTGACCGCCCCCGCCCCGGCGGTCGGCCGGTCACTCCTCCGGCACGCCGAGCCGGTCGATGGTGTGGTCGCGGGCCCGCGCGTACCGCGCCCGAATGGCGGGGACCGGCTCGGCCGCGTACTCCTCGGTGTCGCCGACGGTCCACCGGGGCGGCGCCGCGCCGCCCAGGGTGGTCCAGGCGGCCTGGCGGGCGGCGCCGTCGGCGACGTACTCCCCGGGCGGCGGCACGACCACCGGACAGCCGAAGACCTGCGGCGCGATCCGGCGGACCGCGGCCGAGCGGGCCCCGCCGCCGACCAGGACGACCCGCTCGGCGCGCGCCCCCTGGGCGGTCAGCGCGTCGAGGCCGTCGGCGAGCGCGCAGAGCATCCCCTCGACCGCGGCCCGGGCCAGGTGGGCGGCGGTGGCGTTGGTCGGGGTCAGCCCGTGCACGGCACCGGTGGCCAGCGGCCGGTTCGGGGTCCGCTCCCCCTCCAGGTACGGCACCATGACCAGGCCGTCCGCGCCCGGCGGGGCGGCCAGCGCCAGGTCGGCCAACTCGGCCAGGCCGACCCGGAGCATCCGGGCGGCGGCGTCCAGCACCCGGGCGGCGTTGAGCGTGCAGACCAGCGGCAGGAACCGGCCGGTGGCGTCGGCGAAGCCGGCGACGGCGCCGCTCGGATCGGCCGCCGGCGCGTCGGCCACGGCGAAGGCGGTGCCGGAGGTGCCGATCGAGACGACCACGTCGCCCGGGCCGGCACCGACGCCGAGGGCGGCGGCGGCGTTGTCCCCGGTGCCCGGGCCGAGCACCGCGCCGGCCGGACCGGTGCCGCGCGGGCCGGCGAGCGCCGCCGGATCCAGCAGCCCCGCCGGCTCGGCCGGGCCGAGCACCGCCGGCACCCGCACCGCCCGGCCGAACGCCCGCTCGAGCAGGTCGAGGCGGTACCCGCCGGTGGCCGGGGACCAGTAGCCGGTGCCGCTGGCATCGCCCCGGTCGGTCCGCAGCGCGGCCAGGCCGCGGGCGCCGGCCAGCCGCCAGGTGAGCCAGTCGTGCGGCAGGCAGACCGCCGCCACCCGGTCCGCGTTCGCCGGCTCGTGCCGAACCAGCCAGCGCAGCTTCGTCACGGTGAAGCTGGCCACCGGTACGCTGCCCGTCGCCTCGGCCCAGAACCGGCAGCCGGCCTCGCCGCCGCCGGCCTCCTCGATCAGCTCGCGGGCGGCACCGGCGGACCGGGTGTCGTTCCACAGCAGGGCGGGCCGGACCACCTCGCCCGCCTCGTCCAGGCAGACCATGCCGTGCTGCTGGCCGGCGACCGAGACGGCCGCGACGTCGGCCAGCCCGCCGGCCGCGTCGACGGCCGCCAGCAGGGCGTCCCACCAGGCTTGCGGGTCGACCTCGGTGCCGTCCGGGTGCGGCGCGCGGCCCTGCCGGACCAGCGCGCCGGTCTCCGCGTCCCGGACGACGACCTTGCAGGACTGGGTGGACGAGTCGACCCCGGCGACGAGCGGCACGGCGGCCGGCTCAGCGCGCGCCGAGCAGGTGCTCGACGGCGAGCTGGTTGAGCCGGACGAAGCCGAAGCCCTTCGCCCCGACCGCGGCCGGGTCGAACTCCTCGAACGCGGAGCGGTCGGCGAGCAGGTCCGCGTAGCTCTCCCCCGGGGTGAGCGTGGGCGTGGCCAGGTCGCCGACCTTGCTGGCCGCGAGGGCCTCCGCCACCTCGGGGTCGGCCCGGAACGCCGCGGCCCGCTCCTTGAGCAGCAGGTACGTCCGCATGTTCGCCTCCGCCGAGGCCCACACCCCGGTCATGTCCTCGGTGCGGGAGGGCTTGTAGTCGAAGTGCCGCGGCCCCTCGTACGCCGGGCCGCCGTCGGGGCCGCCGTGCTCCAGCAGGTCCACCAGCGCGAACGCGTTGAGCAGGTCGCCGTGGCCGAAGACCAGGTCCTGGTCGTACTTGATGCCACGCTGGCCGTTGAGGTCGATGTGGAAGAGCTTGCCCTGCCAGAGCGCCTGGGCGATGCCGTGGGCGAAGTTCAGCCCGGCCATCTGCTCATGCCCCACCTCCGGGTTGAGCCCGACGAGTTCGGGGCGGGCCAGGGTGGAGATGAACGCCAGCGCGTGCCCGACGGTGGGGAGCAGGATGTCGCCGCGCGGCTCGTTCGGCTTGGGCTCGATGGCGAAGCGCAGGTCGTAGCCGTTGTCGACGACGTACTGGCAGAGCAGGTCGACCGCCTCGCGGTAGCGCTCCAGCGCCGAGCGGACGTCCTTGGCCAGGTCGTACTCGGCGCCCTCCCGGCCGCCCCACATCACGAAGGTACGGGCGCCCAGCTCGGCGGCGAGGTCGACGTTGCGCAGCACCTTGCGCAGCGCGTACCGGCGGACGTCGCGGTCGTTGCTGGTGAAGCCGCCGTCCTTGAAGACCGGGTGGGTGAAGAGGTTGGTGGTGACCATCGGGACGACCAGGCCGGTCTCGTCGAGGGCCTTGCGGAACCGGGTCAGGTGGGCGTCCCGGGTGGCCGCGTCCGCGCCGAAGGGGATCAGGTCGTCATCGTGGAAGGTGATCCCGTACGCCCCGAGCTCGGCGAGGCGGTGGACCGCCTCGACCGGGTCCAGCTCGGGCCGGGTGGCGTCGCCGAACGGGTCGCGGGCCTGCCAGCCCACCGTCCAGAGACCGAAGGAGAACTTGTCGGCGGGGGTGGGACGGGATGCCATGGCAGACCTCCGGTGGTGTCGCCGCAATTTGTTCAATGGTTGAATTAAATGGCTCCCCTGTGGCACTGTCAAGCGGTGACCAGCCCCAGCACCGCTGGCGCGGTCCGGCAGGGCAGCCTCCGCGAGCTCAACCTCGCGGTCGTGCTCCGGCGGATCGCCGCCGCCGACCGACCGCCCTCCCGGGCCGAGATCGCCGCCGGCACCGGCCTCACCCGGGCCACCGTCTCCGCGGTGGTCGACGACCTGATCGGGGGCCGGCTGGTGGCCGAGGCCGACCCCGCCCCACGTACCGGAGCCGGCCGGCCCGCCCGCGGCCTGGTGCTGGCCGGCGACGGCCCGGCCGGGCTCGGCCTGGAGGTCAACGTCGACTACCTCGCCGCCTGCGTGGTCGACCTCACCGGCACGGTCCGGCACCACGTCGTGCGCCGCGCCGACCTGCGCCCGGTCTCCCCCGCCGACGCGTTGGCCCGTCTCGCCGCGCTCGCCGCCGACGCCCGCGCCGCGGCGGTACGCCAGGGGTTGACCCTGGCCGGCGCGGCCCTCGCCGTGCCGGGCCTGGTCGGCGACGGCGGCCTGGTCCGGCTCGCCCCCAACCTGGGCTGGCGGGACGTACCCGTCCCCGCGCTGCTCGCCGGACACCGGCTGATCGAGCCGGTCGCCGGGGTGCCGCCGCTGGTGGTGGAGAACGAGGCCAATCTGGCCGCCCTCGGCGAACTGCACGCCGGGCCACCCGGATCCGCCAGCTTCCTGCACATCTCCGGCGAGATCGGGATCGGCGCGGGGATCGTCCTCGACGGTGCGCTGTACCGGGGCACGCGCGGCTGGAGCGGCGAGATCGGTCACATCCCGGTGCACCCCGAGGGGCGGCCCTGCCGGTGCGGCGGCCGCGGCTGCCTCGAGCGGTACGCGGGTCAGGAGGCGATCCTGGCCGCGGCCGGACTGGCCGGCGCGGAGCTGCCCGCGGACACCGCCGCGACCCGACTGGCGGACCTCGCCCGGGCCGGCGACCCGGCCACCCGCACCGCGCTGGCGGACGCCGGGACCGCGCTCGGGGTGGCCGTCGCCGGGGTGGTGAACCTCCTGGATCTGGACACCGTGGTACTCGGTGGCGGATACGCCCCGCTCGCCCCCTGGCTCCGGCCGCCGGTGCTCGCGGAGATCTCCCGGCGGGTGCTCACCGCCGCCTGGTCCCCGGTTACCGTGCGGCCGGCGGTCCTCGGCACCCGATCCGCAGCCGTCGGCGGGGCCGCGTCGGTGGTCCGCCGGATCGTGGACCGGCCGGTGGGCTGGCTGGCCCGCACCGGATGAGGTCATCCGTCCCCCGGATCCCGGGGCGGGATCAGGCCGTGCGGGCCACCGGCGGCTCGCCGGCCGGGCCGTCCGCCCACCCCCCGCGCCGCTCCCGCGACACCTGCGCCACCGGCCAGCCGGCCTCCGACACCGCGGTGGCCTCCGGGCGCCGGGCGCTCTCGTCGAACTCCCGCATGCCGCGCAGCAGCGCCTCCCGCCCCTGCGGGGTCATCCCGGCGAGGACCCGGTCCAGCCGCTGCCGACGGTCGGAGCGCAACTCGGCGAGGA
The DNA here is from genome assembly GCF_033804685.1 of Micromonospora sp. RTP1Z1. Taxonomy (NCBI): domain Bacteria; kingdom Bacillati; phylum Actinomycetota; class Actinomycetes; order Micromonosporales; family Micromonosporaceae; genus Micromonospora; species Micromonospora sp. RTP1Z1. Next base: position 11,892 of record NZ_JAPFQV010000065.1, on the reverse strand, counting down.
GCCGGACCGCCTCCGGGGTCAGGTGCAGCGAGATCTCCCGCCGGTCGAAGCGGCCCGGTTCCCGCTCCAGCATCCCGGCCGCGACCAGCCGGTCGCAGAGCCGGCTGGCCGAGGAGAGCAGCATGTCCGTCAGCGTGGCGAGCCGGCGGAGGTTGATCCCATCGTGCTGATCGACGACCATGACCGCACGCAACTGGGCGCTGGAGAGCCGGTTCGTCGTCCGTTCCCGGGCCGCCTCCCAGACGGCCAGGAGGGTGCCCGCCGCCTCGTCCAGGGCGGCGGCCATACTCGCATCTGGTCCGTGGGGACCGTGTTCTTCGGCCATGGTGGGCCCGAGACTACCCGCCCCACCAGGCCAACGACCTGTGCAAAGGAGCAAAGATGAGCGGACCGGAGGATCTGGCCCGCCGGGCCCTCACCGAGGCGCCGGCCGACCTCCTGCTCGACCGGCTGGCCGTCGAGCTCAAAGAGGCGTACCAGATCACCCGGGCCGATCTGTACCAGGTCGACTACCGGCTGGCGGAGCTGCTGCCGCTGACCGGCGGCGCGCCGATCACCACTCCGGGCCACCCGGCCTGGCGGAGCTTCGACCACCAGGAGCCGATCGTCACCGACGGAGTCGGGTGGTTCCCGGTGGGTATGCGCGGGGAGCGACGGGGCGTGCTGGGGCTCTCCCCGATGCCGGACGACCCGGCCGCCGTCGGCGAGCTCGACGCGATCGCCACCGCGTTCGGCCACGAGCTGGCCGCCGTCTCCGCCAGCACCGACATCTACCTGAGCGCCCGGCGCAGCCGGCGACTCACGCTCGCCGCCGAGATGCAGTGGGAGCTGTTGCCCGGCCGCAGCCGGATCCGCCCGTCGTTCAGCCTGGCCGGGCAGCTGGAGCCGGCGTACGCGGTGCGGGGCGACAGCTTCGACTGGTCCGACGACGGCCACCGGCTGTTGCTCTCGGTGATCAACGGCTCGGGCGAGGGGGTGGCCGCATCCATGCTCACCTCGCTGGCCACCCACGCGCTGCGCAACGCCCGCCGGGCCGAGCTGGGCCTGGCCGACCAGGCCGCCCTGGCCGACCAGGCGATCTACGCCATGCACCGGGGGGACCAGCACCTCTCCGCGCTGCTGCTGGCGCTGGACCTGGCGTCCGGACTGCTGACCATGGTCGACGCGGGATCACCCCGCCTGATGCTGCTGCGCGACGGCGAGGTCAGCGAACAGGTCCTGGAGAAGCAGTTCCCGCTCGGCATGTTCGAGGGCACGGACTACCGGGAGCAGCGCGTCCAGCTGCGCCGCGGGGACCGGCTCTTCGTGCTCAGCGACGGCGTCATCGACGCGACCGGGCAGCAGGTCCGGTACGGCGAGACCGCGCTGGACCGCTTCCTGCGGCGTACCGGGCCGATGGAGCCGCTGGACGCGGTCCGGTCGTTGATCGGTGACCTGCGCGCGTTCGTCGCCGGTGACCTGGTCGACGACGCCGTGGTGGTCTGCCTCGACTGGCTCGGGCCGCAGCCCTGACCGGACCGTCGGCCCCGGCACGTCGCGCGCCGGGGCCGACGGCTCAGTACGCCCCGCGGCTGTTGAGCACCGCGCCGAAGGTCTTCCAGAGGATGGTCAGGTCGGCGGCGAGCGACCAATTCTCCACGTAGTAGAGGTCGAGCCGGATGCCGTCCTCCCAGCTCAGGTCCGAGCGACCGCTGACCTGCCAGAGACCCGTCATGCCGGGCTTCACCAGCAGGCGCCGGGCCACGTCGCCGTCGTACCGGGCCACCTCGGAGGGGAGCGGCGGGCGGGGGCCGACCAGGCTCATCTGGCCGAGCAGCACGTTCACCAGCTGCGGCAGCTCGTCCAGGGACCACTTGCGCAGCAGCCGGCCGATTCGGGTGACCCGGGGGTCGTCGCGCATCTTGAACATCAGACCGTCGGTCTCGTTGCGCGCGACCAGCTCGGCCAGCAGGGCGTCGGCGTTGACCACCATGGTGCGGAACTTGAAGACGCCGAACTCCTCGCCGCCCTGACCGACCCGGACCTGGCGGAACAGCACCGGCCCCCGGCTGTCCAGCTTGATGGCGAGTGCGATCACCACCAGCAGCGGTAGCAGCAGGGCCAGCGCCAGGAACGAGAGGGACCGGTCGACCAGGCCCTTGACGAGCTTGCGGGCGCCCCGGAACTCGGGCGCCTCGACGTGGATCAGCGGCAGGCCGGCGACCGGCCGGGTGTGGATGCGGGGACCGGCGACGTCGGTCAACGCCGGGGCGACGACCAGGTCCACCCCGGTCCCCTCGAGCTGCCAGCCCAGCCGCCGCAGCCGGGTCGCGGTCAGCTCGCCGGAGGCGGTGACCGCCACGGTGTCCGCTCCGATGGCGGTGGCCGCCTCGGGGATGCCGCGGAACGAGCCGACCACCGGCACGTCACCCAGCCGCTGCGGCACCGGGGCGAGCAGGGCGTCGGGGATGCACGCCCCCACCACCTGGTAGCCGGCGTACGGCTCCCGGCGCAGGGTGTGCACCAGCTCCAGCACGTGCGCGGTGTCGCCGACCACCAGCACCTTGCGGGACCAGCCGGCGCCTCGCTCCCGGGCGCGGTGCAGCCGCTTGCGGGCGGCGAACCGGGCCAGCTCGAGCCCGACCGTGCCGACGGCGAAGGAGATCGCCAGGAAACCCCGGGAGACGCCGACGTCGGCGATGTAGCCGGCGATGGCGATGCCGCCGGCCAGTCGCATGCTCGCCGAGCTGACCCGCCGGTACTCGTCGGCGCCGTATCCGAGCACCCGGTCGTCGTAGCAGCGCAGCGCGCGCAGCGAGATCAGCCAGGCCAGCAGCAGGCCGGGGGCCACCACCACGTACGGGATCTTCGAGCCGCTCGGCTCCTCCTCACCGAAGCGGGCGACGTATCCGACGAGGATGGCCACCGCCAGGACGGCGGTGTCCAGCACCGCCAGGACCCGGATGTACGCCCGCTCGTCGGCACGCGCCGCCGGCCCGGGGCGGTCGCCCCTTGGCCCCGACGGGGTCCTGGCGGGGGTCAACAGCGTCGCCGACCTCACCGGCCCTCCCCATTTCGTTCAGGACGGCCCCGGCCGGACGGACCTCGATCGAGGACCTGCGGCGGCGGACCACTCCGACATCTTGCCTGGACAATTATGAATGCCGACTGCTTCGGACGTATTGCCGTCACTTTTCCCTCGCCCGCATGCCGGGAAGCGTTCCGCCGCACCAGATCTCCCGGTACGGCGGAACCCTGGAACTGAGTGACGGATCAGCGCGGCGCGGGCGGCCGCAGCGCGATCGCCTGCAGGAAGATCCCACCGATCTTGGTCGGGTCGGCGGCGACGAAGGGAGCACCGCCGGTAACGTCGGTGATCGACTTCAGCTCTGCCTTGTTGACCTGGTCACCGATACCGATGATGATCACCTGCACCGGCTGCTCCGGGTCCTTGATCTTCTTCAGCTCGCTGAGCAGCGCCGCCTGGGAGAGACCGTGGTCGTCGTCGTTCGTACCGTCGGTGAAGAGCACCACCGAGTTGACCTTGCCCGGCTCCCACTCCTTCTGGACCTCCTTGTAGGCGGCCAGCACCGTGTCGAAGAGGCCGGTGTTGCCGCGCGACGGCTGGATCCGGGCCAGCCCCACCCGCAGGGCCTCCCGGTTGCTCGACAACGGCTGTATCCCGACGAGCTCGCTCCAGTCCTGCGAACCGTTCAAGTTGGTGGAGAACGTCCAGAGCCCGATCGACCAGGAGTTGTCGAAGAGGTTCAGGCCCTGGCCGGCCGCTTCCACCGTGACCTGCTCCCGGGTGGCGCCGTGGGCGGTTGCCACCTTCTCCTTCATGGAGCCGGAAACGTCGATGACGCAGAGCATGCGGCCGGACTGGGTGGCCACCGACCACGTGGTGGTGGCAGTCGCGATGTTGGCCGGGTCCAGGCCGCCCGCCGCCCCCTGACCGGTCGGCGGGGCGGTGGCCCCACCGCCCGCCGGGCTCGGGGCACCCTGGGGCGCCTTGAACCCGTTGCCCCAGTTGCCGTCCGGCGAGCGCAGCGACTGCGCGGCCAACCGGTCGCGGAAGCCCGAGGTGGTGAGCACCTCGAAGAGCACCTTCGCGGCCGACGCCTTGGCCGGCTCGATGCCCGGAAGCACCGCGAACGGGTAGTCCAGCGGCATCGGCGACGGTTCCAGGTAGAGCGCGGCCAGCTGGATCGGCGGCTTGGTCTGGTTGTACGCCATGACGTCCTCTTCGGAGAGCGCGGCGGCACCCAGTCCGCTGGCGATCGCCGTCGGATCGGAGGAACGCGGGAACTGCGCGAGGAGGTCCTGCCTGATGGACGAGCGGTTGGTGGCCAGCGCCCGCAGCGCGCCGATCATCGCCTCCTTCGCCGCCGGCCCGGAGCCGGTGGCGCCTGCGGCCGCGGTCAGCGAAAGCAGGCCGGAGAGGCCGGCGGCGTCCTGGGTCGGCTCCACGATGCCTGCGCGCAGCGGCGACTTGCCGGTGGTGACCGCCTTCAGCATGTCGGTCCAGGTGAGCTTCTTGTCCGGCCAGCCGACCCGGGAGGCCACCGGCTCGGGCATGGCGACCACCACCGGGCTGCGGGCGATCGAGGCGCCGTTGCCCGGGGCGAAGGCGGTGGCACCGCCGCTCTTGAGCCGCAACAGCCAGGTGGAGGAGTCCGGCACCCAGACGTCGGGGGTCACCGCCGTGCCGCTGGCCTGCCCCACGCCGGCCAGCGTCGCGCCGTGCTTGCTCGCCACGGCGGCGGCCACGTCGACCGACTCGGAGGAGGCGACGTTCACGGCGATGCAGGTGCCCCCGACCGCCGCCCCGTCAGCGACCCACTGGTCGGCCGCCGCCTTGACGGCGGGGGCGATCTCCGGGGCGGCCGTGACGGACAGTTGGATCTGCCCGGAACATGACGGCCCCGCGAGTTGCTGGTAACCGAAGAAGGACCCAGCGACGACGACGAGCACAGTTGCCGCCGCGGCGGCAACTGCCCCACGGAGGCTTGAACGCATGCGATGGCGGCCAGACACGGTGACCATCTTGCGTATCTCGTGGGGTTAGTGCCACAACCTTTCGGTTGAAAGTTACGCAGGAGAAACAGTTGATCGCAAAATCGTAACCATGAGTGAACAGTCAGTCATCCGGCGTGGCGCTGGTCCACTGCCGACGGTCGCCCGAGCCGCTCGGTGACCGTGCGGTCACGGCCGGACACAGGTCGGGCTCGCCACCGGCACCGGCTCCCCCACCGCCGCCGGGACCCCGGTGTCCGGGTCCACCCGGAAGGTCCTGATCATGTCCGCCCGCTCGTCGGCGACGTAGAGGTGCTCCCCGGTCAGCGCGAGGTGCCGGGGCCACTCCCCGCCGGTGTCGACCTCGGCCACCAGCCGCGGCGACCCGTCGGCCACCGAGAAGACCGCGACCGTCCCGACCCCACGGTTGCCGACGTAGAGGAAGCGGCCGTCCGGCCCGAGACCGACCTCGGAGGGCTGCACGTGCCCGGCGCGCCCGCTGGCGTCCACCCGCTCGCGCCGGCGCAGCGCACCGTCGGCGTCGAGGTCGTACGCGGTGACCGTCCCGTCCAGCTCGCCGACCAGCCAGCAGCGCCGCCCGTCGGGGTGCCGGGCCAGGTGCCGGGGCCCGGAGCCGGCCGGCGTACGCAGCCGCGGGGCGCGGGGCACCAGCCGACCGGAGGCGGCGTCGAGGTCGTACCGGTAGACCGAGTCGGTGCCCAGGTCGACGACGAGCAGCGGCCCGGTAGCCGGATCGGGCGAAACCATGTGGCAGTGCGCCCGGTCCTGCCGCTCCGGGTCCGGGCCGCGCCCCTCGTGGTGGACCAGGTCGCTGCGCTCCCCCGGCACGCCGTCGGAGTCGAGCGGGAAGACGGCCACGCTGCCGCCGCCGTAGTTGGCCACGAAGAGGTGCCGCCCGTCCGGGGCGACCGCCAGGTGACAGGGCTCGGCGCCACCGGTCGACCGGACCCCGAGCGGGCTCAGGTCACCGTCCGGGGCGACCCGGAAGGCGCTGACCTGCCCCTCCGGCAGCTCGTTGACGGCGTAGAGCACGGGCAGCGCCGGGTGCCGGACGAGGAACGACGGCGACGCGGTGACCGCCGCGGTGCCCAGCGGGGTCAGCTCCCCCGACGCCGGGTCGCGGCGGGCGGCGACGATCCCGGCGGCACGCCCGCCGCTCTCCGCCGTGTAGCCACCGATGTGGACGATCGCTGCCTGCGCGGTCACCGGACCCACCTTCCGCCGATTCCTCCGTCGATCCAACCAGAGGCTTCCCGAAGAGCCGGCGGTTCAGCCATGTTTTCCGGCACCAATTCGACGGCCGGCCGGGGTCAGGCCACCGGCACCGGCTCGCCTCGCTGCCGGGCGACGTGCTCGACCAGCGAGATCAACACCAGTTTGCCGGACTGCCGGTCCCGGGCGTCGCAGAGCACCAGCGGCACGTCCGGGTCGAGGTCGAGCGCGTCACGCACCGACTCCAGGCTGAACCGGCGGCCCCCGTCGAAGCAGTTGACCCCCACCACGAAGGGGATGCCGCGCTGCTCGAAATAGTCGATCGAGGGGAAACAGTCGGCCAGCCGGCGGGTGTCCGCGAGCACCACCGCGCCGAGGGCCCCGAAGGCCAGCTCGTCCCAGAGGAACCAGAACCGGTCCTGGCCGGGGGTGCCGAAGAGGTAGACCTGCAGGTCCTCGTTGATGGTGATCCGGCCGAAGTCCATCGCAACGGTGGTGGTCGACTTCTGTTCCACGCCGGAGAGGTCGTCGGTGCCGATGCCGGCCCCGGTCAGCACCTCTTCGGTCTGCAGCGGCCGGACCTCGCTCAACGCGCTCACCAGCGTCGTCTTGCCGGCCCCGAAGCCACCCGCGATGAGGATCTTCAGGGCCAACGGGATCCGCTGACCGGACCCCTCCCGGTCACAGCGCACGGAGTCCATTGACCACCGCCTTGAGGATGTTGTCGTCGGGCAGTTGTGCGGCGGTCGGCGGCTGGTGCACCGCGACGAGCCCGCGGGCGAGGAGATCGCCGAGCAGCACTCGGACCACGCCGACGGCGAGGTCCAGATCCGCGGCGAGGTCGGCCACCGCGACCGGCCTGCGGGCCAGCTCGACCAGCCGTCGGTGCTCCGGCTGGAGCCCGGGCTGCCCGGCGGCGTCGGTGGTCGGCACGGCCAGCACGAACGCCACCAGGTCGAAGCCGTCGACCGCGGGTCGGACCCGGCCCCCGGTGAGGGTGTACGGGCGGACGACCGGACCGGCGGCGGCGTCCAGCCATTCGTGCTGCGGTCCCGGCGACTCAGCCCGCATCGGCGGCACCCGACGCCGTCCGGGCCGGCGCGCTCAGATTCTCGCCGACCCGGATGACCAGCATCGCCATCTCGTACGCCACCAGGCCGATGTCGGCGTCGGCGTCGCTGACCACCGCCAGGCAGGCACCCTGCCCCGCAGCGGTGACAAGGAGGTACGCGGACTCCATCTCCACCACGGTCTGCCGTACCGCGCCGCCCGCCAGGTGCCGGGTGGCCCCCTTGGCCAGGCTGGAGAAGCCCGAGGCCAGGGCGCAGAGATGCTCCGCGTCGGTGCGGCTCAGCTCGGCCGAGGCGCCGAGCAGGAGCCCGTCCGCCGACAGCACCACCGCCTGGCGGGCGGCCGGCACCCGCTCCACCAGCTCGTCGAGCAACCAGTCGAGATCGACGTTCTGCCTCGTCGTGTGCACCACTAGGCGTCCCTCTCAGTCGCGGTCAGGGGTTCCGGAGCCGACGCCGGCGGGGCGGGCTCGACGCACTGGGCTCCTGCCTCGTCACCGGTGGGGCCCGGGCCGAGGGGTCGGGTGGCGGGCGCGGTCGGCTCCGACTCCGGGGCGTGCCCGGCTGGCGCGGTCGGTGTCGCGGCGGCCCGGGCGCCGTCGCGGCGGCCGCGGGCGGTGCCGGCCTGGAGCGCGGACATCGTCCGGCGGATCTCCTCCGGCGGCCGGTGGGCCGGGGGCCCGCGTCGAAGGACGCGGCGGGGGAGGCCGTCGCCGTCCGGGGCGGCCTCGACCGACGAGCCGCGGCCGGCGACGAAGGGCACCACCGGGGTGGCCGACTCGGGCCGTTCCCGGCCCGGCCGGGTGGCTTTCGGCCGGGGCAGGGTGTTGAGCCGGGTCACCTTGGCCATCCGGCGGTCGCCCCCGGTCGCCGCCCCGGCCTCCGGGCCGGTCGGCCCCACGGCCGGCTCGTCCGTGACCAGGTCGGTCGGAATGAGCACCACCACGGTGGTGCCGCCGGGGGTGGCCGGCCGGAGCTGGACCCGTACGCCGTGCCGGGCGGCGAGCCGGCCCACCACGAAGTGGCCGAGCCGGGCGCTGTCGGCCGGGTCGAACTCCGGCGACCGGGCCAGCTTGCGGTTGGCGTCCTCGCGGACCCGCGGTGACATGCCCAGCCCCCGGTCTGTGATCTCGACGGCGTACCCGTTCGGCACGGCCTGCCCTGAGACGTCGACCCGGGTGTCCGGTGGGGAGAAGACGGTGGCGTTCTCGATCAGCTCGGCGAGCAGGTGGATCACGTCGCCGACGGCCCGGCCCAGCACGCCAGCGGGCTGCACCACGCCGACGTCGATCCGGTCGTACGACTCGACCTCGGAGATCGCGCCGCGGATCACGTCGACCGCGGCGACCGGATTCCGCCAGCCCCGGCCGGGCGCCGCACCGGCGAGGATGACCAGGTCCTCGGCGTGCCGCCGGAGCCGGGTGGCGAGGTGGTCGACCTGGAAGAGGCCGGCCAGCTCGTCCGGGTCCTCGGTGCGCCGCTCCAGCCGGTCCAGCAGCGCCAGCTGCCGGTGCACCAGCCCCTGGCCCCGCCGGGCGATGTTGAGGAAGACCTCGTTGAGACCGCGGCGCAGGGTGACCTCGTCGACGGCGGCCTGGACGGCGGTCCGGCGTACCTCGTTGAAGGCGTGTCCCACCTGGCCGATCTCGTCGCCGCCGTGGTCCAGCTCGGGCGCCTCCCGGGCGACGTCGACCTCCTCGCCCCGGCGCAGCCGGGCGACCACGTCGGGCAGCCGCTGCTCGGCCATCTCCAGGGCGGCGGTACGGACTCCGGTGAGCCGGCGGGCCAGCGACCGGCCGACCCGGAGCGCCACCAGCACGCAGACCACGATGGCGAGCAGACCGAGCACGCCGGCTGCGGCGAGCCGGACCAGGATGCCGACCGCCATCGGCACCGAGCGTTCGGCCAGCCCGTCGGCCCCGCTCAGCTCGAACTCCCGCAGCCCCTCCTGAACCGTGGCCTGGCTGGACTCCCAGCTCCGCACGTCGAGCCGGGGCGGCAGGCCGTCGGCGCGGATCAGCGCGTCCTGCAGGGCGCTCAGCCGGACGAAGGCCTCCCCCTCGGTCAACCGCCGGTACGCCGTCCGTTCCGCCGCGGGCAGGTCGGCCACCGCGGTCTCGGCCAGGAACCGCTGGTTGTCGATGGTCCGGACGAGCTGGTCGTGCTCGCCCTCGGCGAACCGGCCGGCGGTCAATGCGCCGGCCAGCAGCGCGTCGGTCTGGCCGAGCAGTTCCCGGGAGCGGCCGAGCGCGGTGAGCGCCAGCGCCTCCCGGTTGAGATCCGCGTCCGGGAGCGTGGCCATCGCGGAGAACGCCTGGAAGGCCGAGGAGATCATCCCGCTGTAGAGGCCGACCGTGCCGGAGCGGTCCACCTGCCGGCCGTCGATGAAGCCCCGGCCGGCGGGCAGCGCGTCCAGCGCGCCGACCAGCTGGTCGAGCCGGGTGTCGAGCCGGTCGTCGGCGGCGTCGCGCAGGTCGTCCCCGGCCACCCGACGGCGCAGCTCGGCGACCGCCCGGTCGGTGCGCAGCCGCTGCTCGGCCAGGGCCGGCAGGGCGGTGTCCCCGGCGAGCTGGATCACCGAGAGCCGGCGTTCCCGTTGTAGCTCGGCGACGACGGTCTCGCCGGGGCGGCCGAGGTCGTAGAGGAGGGTCCGCGCGGCGAGCAGGTCGAGGGCGGGGCCGAAGGTCAGCGTGGTGGCGAAGATCCAGAGCGCCAGCAGCGCGGTAACCGGGCCGATGACCAGCGCGGTCAGCTTGGCCCGGATCGGCCAGTCGCGGGTGTTCAATCAGACCTCGCCCGAAGGTGTGGCAGGGGTGGCGCCGGCCGGACGTGGTCCCGGCGGCGGCGCCGGGCCCCGGCTCGGGCACCTTGGGCAGGATACGTAAATCCCGGCGGATGCACTACCGGCCGTCTCGCCGGGCACTACCGTCCGGGACGTTCCGCTGTGGACGCCCTTACGGGCGAGCGCCCCGCCGGAAGTACCGGTGGGGCGCTCGCGGCGGGGGGCGGGGATCAGGCGTGGACCCGGAGGCCGGGCCGGCGACCGAGGACGGCTCGAAGTTGATGTGCGGGTTGCCGCCCCGGTTGTCCACCCCGTACGACATCTGCCCGCCGTCCTGGTTGGTGCGCACCTGGACGTCCTCCCGCGGCGCGTTGACCGGCAGCTGGAGGTAGTTCGGGCCGACCCGGCAGCGCCGGGTGTCCGAGTAGGAGAAGGTGCGGCCGACCAGCATCTTGTCGTCGGAGAAGTCCAGCCCGTCCACCAGCACGCCGGTGCCCGAAGGCGATCTGCTCGTTCTCGTTGTGTGGACGTTGAGCTCCCACTGCGGGTACTCGCCACGCCTTTCGCGTACCGCCGCCGGCACCGCGAGGCGGGGCTGCGTCACGCGCAGCCCGGGCGCCCGGAGGCGTACGGCGTCGATTCGACCGGCAGCACCCCAACCAAGCGCGCTTTCTGGAACGAGTCAATTTTTCGCGAGGGCTCGCCGCGTGGGTCTCGGGGTCCCGGACGCGGAATAGACCAGGAAAGTGCCCCGGATCGGGATTGGCGATCAGTGACCGGAGGGAATACCAGCGGGTGAAGGAGGAGCCATGTCGCCCACGCAGGTAGTCGTCATTGTCATCGTCGTGTTGGTGCTCGCGGCGCTGGCCGCGGTCGCCGTGGTGGCGAGCCGCCGCCGCTCGCTCAAGCAGCGCTTCGGCCCCGAGTACGACCGGGTCGTCGCCGAGCAGGACAGCCGCAGTGCGGCCGAGCGTGAGCTGCGGGAGCGGAAACGCCGGCACGCCGAGCTCGAACTCACCCCGCTGGACCCCGAGTCCCGGGCCCGGTACGCCGCCGCCTGGGAGGAACTCCAGGTCCGCTTCATCGACTCTCCCGCCGAGACCGTCGGCGACGCCGACGAACTGGTCAGCCGGCTGATCGCCGAGCGTGGGTACCCCACCGGGGACTTCTCCGACCAGATCGCCCACCTCTCCGTCGAGCACGCCCGCACGCTGGCCCACTACCGGGACGCCCACGAGATCCGACTGCGCAACGAGCGCGGCGAGGCCAGCACCGAGGAGCTCCGTCAGGCGGTCGTGCACTACCGGGCCCTCTTCGCCGACCTGCTCGGCGAGGAGCCGGTCGGCCACCAGCCGCCGGACCAGCGCCATCCCGACCACCCGCACGACGCCACGAGCCGCTGAGGAGGCTGCCGCGATGCGCCAGGAAGAGCAGCAGGTCACGAACGAACACCCCGAGGCCGTCCGGTCCGCCCCGGTACCGGTACCGGAATCGGGCGACCTCCCGGACGGCGACGGACCCCGGGCCGACCGGGCCGACGTCCCCGAGGACGCCCTGGACGACCGGGGCACCTTTGACGACCCGGCCGTGAAAGGCGACCCCGCCGACGATCGGCTGGACCCCGACCGACGCGACCCGGACGGGGCCGGCGATCGCCGGGACCCCGGGGAACTGGACGAGACCCGCCCGTACGACCTACGGGACGCCCGGGACGCGGACGGTGAGCCGGCCGCCACCGACCGGGACGGCCGGTCCGAGTTCCACGAGCCGGCGCCGCTGCCCACCGCCTTCGGCGCGGCCACCGCGTCACCG
>NZ_JAPFQV010000064.1:0-39368 GCF_033804685.1 Micromonospora sp. RTP1Z1 | reverse complement strand
GGACAGATCAGTGCGATACGGACGGCGAGGAGTCGTCATACATCGATCATCGCGAACCGCTCCGCTCGAGCCCAGCAAGGCATCAACCGGCGTGTATTAGATCCAACCCGACCAAGACGCCCTCTCAGAGTCCACCACCGCCGATCGTTGGCCGACCTCCGGCAGCGGCTCGTTCGCGCGCTCGTATCCGAGCACCAGGGCGGAAGTCGAGGTCTTCGCGCCGGACAGGATCGCGGCCACCAGCTTGTCCCGTAGCGGCCCGGGAAACTCGAACTCCGCCCGCGGAAGATCATCGAGGTCCATGCCAGGAACGATACGCGAGCGGTTAGCCGCGACTGACGTCTCGCTTACAAGGTGCTTTCGGCAAGAGTCGCAACATCCGATGACGACCATGGGGTTCTGGGTCGAAGCCGGGTCTCGTACGGAGACGTCTGGGATTGGCCGCCACCGTTGATGTCAACAACTGATGTCAATTCGCGCTGCTACCGGCTCACTGCTCGCTGAGGGCGTCAGCACAGTCGGCTTACGCCGGACACTCCTTGTCGGCCCGTGCCGCTCGTTTACATCACCCGCACCGGCTGAGCCGGCCGCTGATTGTCCGGACCGCCGCCCGCCCGAGTTGTCTCGGGCGGGCGGCGACCCGCTCAGCTCTGGGTGACCAGGCCGGCGTCGACCACGTACTCGCCACCGTGCACGGCGTAGAACTCGTCGCTGGCGACGAGCAGAGTGGGCTCGATCTGGTACGACGTCACCATGTCCGAGTCGGTGGCGTCGTCACCCACGTCGGCGACGGTCCGACCGTACCCGCCGGAGGCCTCCAGCCAGACCGTGTACAGCAGTTCAGTGCGGGCGGTGATCGACCAGGTTCCGTCCGGGTTGACGGTGGCGGAGCCGCCGCCGATGGCCTGCCCCTCCCGAACCGCCAGATGCACGTTCAACACGCCGTCCGGGCCTCCGGCGATCCCCGGCTCACCCGCCTCGCGCTGCCCGTCCCGGTCCAGGTCGTGCCAGACGGTGCCGCGGATAGTGCAGGTGCCGGAGATCGCCACCGTGACGGAGCCGCTGTTGTTGTCGGTGTTCGCCTCGCGACGCTGTGGGGTGATGGTCGTGGTGATGGGCACCGTGCTGCCCGGCGCCGCGCCAGCCACGACGAACGGCACGAACAGCCGGCCCGCCCGACCGCCAGCCGCCAGTTCCGGGTACGAGCAGGTGTAGCTCGTCGTGCTCGCCACCGTGCAGGCCCAGCCGGCGTCGGCGGGGTACGGGGTCGTGGTCTGCAGCACTGAGGGCACCGAGATGGTGACGCTGATCGGGTTCGACGCGCCGGTGCCGATGTTCCGGACGTCGATTTCGGCGTTGAAGGTCTCGCCCTCCGCCGGGTTCAGCACGTCGGTCATCATCAGGTCGACGACCAGGTCGGGCTGGAGTTTCCCGGCCGCCACCGCGTCGGCCGGAGCGAGCGCCGCCACGCCCCCGACCAGTGCGAGGGTGGCGAGCGAGCTGGAGAAGGTACGTCGGATCGAGCGGGACAGGAAACGAGATCGCACAAGTTCCTCACGTCTTCGGTTACGGCCCCTCGCGGACGCGAGGGCCGGGCTGGAGATCAACTGTCTCCACTCATCCGGCGTCGTCGATCCGGCTGGCGTTACAAAGGCGGCGCTCGGCCGGATGGAGAGCACGCTCGGCGACGGGGACGACCCCCGGCCGAGTGCCTCCAGGGCCAACCGAAGCTCACTCGCCGCCGCCGCGCGTAGCGGCCCGGCGGTGAAATCATGTGACGTGGATCATCTCAGATCGGGCCGATCGGCGTTCTGACCTGGGGAAAGCGGTGGGGTGGACGTGAAGATGCCCTCTGGGCAAGGAGCATGGGAGTCGTAGCGGCTTCCATACCACCGAGCCGAGAGGGCATCTCGCAGGTGCGACTGTCGCATGCCGCCCGCGCGGTGAGCGCGGTGTTCGACCTATCGGGTGGACTCGCGGTTGAACAGCTTCTTCGCCCAGAGGTAACCGCCGAGGGTGATGACGACGCACCAGCCGATGGCGATGACGGCGCTGTTCCCGATCGGAGTGCCCATCAGGAGACCGCGGATGGTTTCGATGAGCGGGGTGAACGGCTGGTACTCGGCGAACCAGCGCAGCGCGGTGGGCATCGAGTCAGTCGGTACGAACCCGCTGCCGAGGAACGGAAGCAGGACCAGCGGCATGCCGACGTTGCTCGACGACTCGACGGTCTTGCTGGCCAGACCGAACGCGACCGACAGCCAGATGAAGGCGAAGGCCATCATCACCAGGACGCCGGTGAGGGCGAGCCAGTCGCCGGGACCCGCCGACGGCCGGAAGCCGATGAGCAGTGCGACGCCGATGATCACCGCGATGCTGAGCATCGTCTGGACGAGGCTGCTGAGGACGTGTCCGGTCAGGACGGAGACGCGGGCAATGGCCATGGTGCGGAACCGGTCGACGATGCCCTCGGTCATGTCCATGGCGACCGAGATGGTGGTGCCCTGAACTGCGGCGGCGATCGTCATCAAAATGATCGCGGGGGTGACGTAGTTGACGTACTCCGCCCGTCCGCCGGAGGGGCCGCCGATCCCGGCGCCGAGTGTGCCGCCGAAGACGTAGACGAACAGCAGCAGGAAGACGATCGGCATGCCGATGAGCGTGACCGTCATCGACGGATAGCGCACCATTCGCTTGAGGTTGCGGCGCAGCATCGTCGCCGAGTCGGTCAGTGCGTACGACACAGTGCTCATCGCGTGGCCACCTTCTCGTTCTTGGGGTTGCCGGTGAGGGCGAGGAAGACGTCGTCGAGGTCGGGGGTGTGCACGCTCAGCGAGTCGACCTCGACCGCGTTCTCGTCGAGTCGGTCGAGCAGGGCCTTCAGCGCACGGAGACTGCCGTCGTGCGGCACCCGCAGGGCGAGCGCGTCGCCGTCGCGAGACGGCTGGCCCACGACGCGCGCGGCGGACTCGAGGTCGCGGAGGCCGGCGAATCGCAGCTCGATGTGGCCGCCGGGGATGCGGCGCTTGAGCTCGTCCGCAGTGCCTTCGGCGACGATCTTGCCGTGGTCCAGTACCGCGATTCGGTCGGCGAGCTCGTCGGCCTCCTCCAGGTACTGCGTGGTGAGGAAGATGGTGACGCCACCCGCGATCAGCTCCCGCACGATCCGCCACATGCCACGGCGGCTGCGCGGGTCCAGCCCGGTGGTCGGCTCGTCGAGGAAGATGACCTGGGGTGTGCCGACCAGGGTCATCGCGAGGTCGAGCCGCCTGCGCATGCCGCCGGAGTAGGTCGTGGCCGGTTTCTTGGCCGCGTCGACCAGGTCGAACTGGTCGAGCAGTTCGGCGACCCTGCGCCTGCCCGCCGCCCGGCCCAGGTGGTGCAGGTCGGCCATCAGGGTCAGGTTCTCCTGGCCGGTCAGCAGGTTGTCGACCGCGGAGAACTGGCCGGTGACGCCGATCGCAGCGCGGACCGCGTCGGGCTCGGCGGCCAGGTCGTGGCCCGCGATTCGCGCGCTGCCCCCGTCGGCGCGGATCAGCGTGGACAAGATCTTGACCGTGGTGGTCTTGCCCGCGCCGTTCGCGCCGAGCAGCGAGAAGACGGTGCCCCGCGGGACGTTCAGGTCGATTCCGTCGAGCACGACGTGGTCGCCGAACGACCTGCGCAGTCCGGTTGCCGTGATCGCCGACTGGGATGACAAGGTCATGGGAGGTCCCCTTCGAGAGGTCTGGTCAGGAACGGCGGACGGTGATGTCGCCGAAGGAGGTGTGCGCACGGACTTCGACGGTCTCCTCGGACTTCTCCGGTCCTTGGCCGATGTCGTCCAGCGCGTTGTGCACTCGCCCGTGCCCGGTTTTCAGGTCGAGCCATGCGGCGGTGCCCGCGGCGACACCGATCTCCAGGTCGCCGGCCGCGGTGTGCAGCGTGACCGAGTCGCGCGCGACCTCGCCGATGCGAATGGTTCCGTTGGAGGTCTTGGCTTCCACTCCGGCACCGGCCCGGTCGACGGAGATGTCGCCGTTTGCCGCACGCGCACGCAGTTCGCCGGTGATGGTGCCGACGTCGGTGTTGCCGTTGGAGTTCTTGATGACCGCGGCTCCGTCGATCTCGCCGATGTGAACACGTCCGCTGCCGGTGGCGACTTCGGCGTTACCGGCGATCGTGTCGACCGTGAGGTGGCCGGCGGAGGTGTCCAGGCGAAGCTGGCCGGTCCGGTCGAGTCGGAAGTGCCCGACGGACGTCTTCAACCGGCACTTCCCCAGCACGCCGGTGCTGTGGAAGTCCCCGACCGACATGTCACTCTGCACCGCCGAGCCAGTGGGAAGCTCGACGAGCACGGTGACTGACCTGGTCTTCTTGGAGAAGTCGAACACACGGGCCTTCGGCCCGCGCACGGTCAACGTGCCGCTGGCGTACTCGACGCGGGTCTGCTGCGCGGCCTTCACGTCGGAGTCGTCGGACTCGTCGCTCGGCCGTACCTCGACGACGGTGTCGGTGCGGTCGCTCGCGATGAGCCGCACGTCGCCGACGGAAAGTTCGATCGTGACGGAAATCGGTTCCGGGGTGGCGAAAACAGGCATGGCTGTCCCCTCGAGATGAGTCGGAAGAGCATCCCCGCTGGTAGGGGGCGTGAAGGAAATATGGGGCCGGGCTCGGCTAACGCGCCCAGCCGGTGTAGCGCTGCGCACTGGGCTTGCCGCGCCGGTCGGAGCCGTGGTCGCGCTCCGAGCCATGCAGCGCGGTCGAGGCGGCTCGCACCAGCCACGCGTTGACCGACCGGCCCTCCTTGCCGGCCGCTTCCTCGACCGCGGCCTTGAGCTGCTCTGGGAGGCGGACGTTGATGCGCGCCGTGGCACCGTCCTCGAAGCCCATCGCGGCATCGTCGGCCGGCACTACACCCCGGTTGGTGGTGTCTTCCTGTGGCTGCTCCACCTGTTGAGGTGTCACGACAAATTCCGGGTCACGGCCACGCAGGCGAACCTGGACCGAACCGGGAGCCAGCTCCCTGGTGATCTCGTCGGCGGCGGCCGACAGTGCTTCGAGCAGGGAGAGCCGGATCGCCGACTCCATCGACACGGTCAACCGCTCGATCACCGCGGTGCCGTCGTCACCACCGGTCTCCACAGCCGTCAGCAGCTCACGACCGAGAGAGGCCACATACGGGTTCAGATCCATGGCACCACTATGGCACACGGTGGCGCCATGGACAACCCTCCTTGGCTCAGCCTGGCTCAACTTGGCTCCGAATGGCGCTATCGGGGCCGTCCAGACTCAGCTGCCACGGACGCCGCCGTACCGCTCCTCCTCTGCAGCGGACTTGCTACGCGACTTGGCTGGTTTCCGGCGGGGTGCCGGTCAACGTCGTCCAAGCCGTGATGGGCCACGAGCAGGCGTCAACAACGCTCGACCGCTACACGCATACCCGGCGGACTTCTATGGGTCGGTGCGCAAGGTCTTCGGCAGCTCCGCTGACGATCTGCTGACTCTCAATGACGATCCCCAATCAGAGGGAAAGTCGATTGAGGGTGAAGGAAGCCCGCGAGCAGGCCGGATGGTGTGGTGAAGCCCAGGGGACTTGAACCCCAAAAACGCGATCATGGGACGTCGGGGGTGTAGGCGGCCTTTGACCTGCTGTGAGCTCCGATTGACTTCCATTGCCTGACACCTGTTTGCGACCTCAGGTGGTCCCGATGTGGTCCCGATGATCTTGCCGATCTTCGCCTGGGCGCCCGGGTCCGCCATGAACGCCATGCCGCCCACTCCCCCTGATAGGTGCCATCTGACTGAGCTGCGGAGCTTCAGTTTGGAAGGACGAGGATCACCGCCCCGAGATGCCCGAAACGCCTGCTCCTGGCCGGGGAGTGGGTGACAGCTCGTGTCCGCTCGTTCCCCCTCCGGACACCGGCTACTGGCACGTGGTTGGCACGCCGCTGTGGGTGGCCCGCCTCGCCGCCCATGTGCCACCATCACTCAATGGCCGACCCCGATGCCTGGTCCCCCTCACCTGAGACCCGGCCTACCTTGGAGTACTTCCTGCGCCCCCTGTTCGTCTTCGCTGCGGCCCTCGCAGTGTTGGCGTGGCTGGTTGTCGGTCTTCTCGTCTTCATGGCGGTGGGTGCCTACTTCGCTGGCGGTTCCGAGAACATGACGGGCTTAGGCGTTGCCGTCCTGCTCCCGCCGACGCTGGTGCCTGCTCTTGGCCTCACTTCCGCTTCGGCATGGTGCTACCGGGGGATCCGGGGTGGCAGGGCATCTTTGGTGATCGCGATCGCGACAGCGGTCGCGGCTGTTGTCGCGGTCGGTGTCTGGCGTTGGGCCGCTGCTACTGGAATCGTCCCCTGAGGTGGTGCCCGCCGCGCCGGCCGGAGGTCGCCAGCAGGCCAGCGAGAGCGGGCGGTGGGCTGCGCTCGCTCGGCGGCCTTGACGGGAATCGACCAGGCGCTGATCTGCGGTGACGGTCGTGTGCCCGGCAGGATTCGAACCTGCAGCCTTGGGATTAGAAGAACATCGCGGATGGCTAATCGGGCGGCTTCGCTCCTGGTCAGCCTGTCCATCGTTGTCGGGCAGCGTCGGTGTCAGCGGGCGGGCTTGGCTGTACGGATGGCTGTACGACGGGCCAGCCCTGACCATCTGATCCGTAGATTCCCAAGACCATGTCTAGGCCGTCCGAGGCCGTCCGCCTGGTCCTGGTCCTCAAGCGTTCGGCAACTCGATCGGTCCCGTCCCGTCTGGTTCCGTCCGCCCCAGGTGGCTCCCAGCCGTGACTCCCAGACTGTCAGCTGCTGCTCGACTCAGGCTGCAAGCTACAGAGGCTCACCGGCCAACTGCCCTTGCAACTCCTCGAAGAGCAATGAACGCAGGCGGCCAAGCTGCCGCTGCTCAGGCAAGACTGAACCGTCTCGCTGCAGGACGATGTCCTGGAAGCCGCCCATCCCTTGTCGGTAGAGGCCGAGGGCGTCCCGGACTACCCGCTGCCGGGCGTCACGATCCGTGCCCGCCTCCATTAGCCGCTGGCCGAATGTCGCCAAGCCCCTGCTCCAATCGGGCCAATCGGCCCGCAGCAATTGAGCGACCTCCAGGAGAAGGTTGTGCAGCCTGTCCGTGTTGTCCTCCATGGCAGCAGCGTCCCATGGCCGAGCGTCAGTTTGGAAGAGCGTGCTCAAGCGGTCGTGATGCCCGAAACGCCTGCGGGCGGCGCCCGGCCCGGTTACGTCTCGTGCCCGCTCGTGCCCGCTGCGCGCCACGGTTACTGGCCCACGGATGGCCCATGCCGGCCTTCGACCGGCCGACGCGCGGGTGCGGAGAGACCCTTAGGCTGACGCCCATGTCGCGGAGCATGCAGTGATCGACCTGGATGAGCACAATCACCAGCCGGCGGAGTCGGGTACCGCCACCCATGACCGCCTCATGGTCAGACAGCAGATGGCCCTGCGGCTCGTCGCTGCCTTCGTGGTCGGCGTTGTGCTTGGCGGTTTCGGTGTCAGCCAGCTGCGAGACTCGCGTGATCAGCGAGAGCGGAACGCCGTGGTCGCACTCGTAGCATTTCCTGCATCGGCCGACTTCGGAAGCTCGTCCTCCTCCCAGGGATCGGTCCAACTGAATGGAAGGTTGATACTGGTCAACGCCGGCCCCGCGCCGATCACCGCTCGCGAGGTTCACGCAGAGAGGCCGGGCGTCGTGATACACAGCATCGGACAACCCCGGCTGTTACCCCCTGGCGGCACCGGTCAGCTCGTGGTCGAGCTGGGGTTCGAGTGCTCAATCGCATTCCAGCCAGAGCCGCTGTCGCTACGGTTTTCAGTCGAGACCAATGACAAGCAAGTCAGAGAGGTCAGCCGCCCCGTCGCTCTCGTGGGAAGCGACTGGGAGCGCGATGCTCTGAGCAATTGCGAGCACGCATAGCCACGGCGGGCCGACGCGTAACAGACCAAGTCCAAGCGCTGAAGCGGATCTCCTCGTCGGGCAGTCGTAGACCGTCCGAGGCCTTCAAGCTCTTGTCGCCCGTCAGCGTGGCCGGCCGGCCCGGCCGATGCCGGCCGGAGGTCGCCAGCAGGCCGGGGCCGGGCCGGCGCGGCCCGCTTGCGGGCCGCCTTGATCTGATAGAGCGGAATTCGGCAATGCGCGTGGCCGGTGCCCTGTCCTCCGTCGACTGATGCGAGACAGTCATCCACCAACTGATCTGCGACATCGCAGCGCTGATCGCGGCGGAAGAGTGCAGCGGATCTTGCTGTGGCCTGGGATCCGTGCTTTTGTGATCTATTGTGCTCATCGCCGAACAGGGAACTGGAAGGGGCGCGTCAGTGGCTCGCACACAGGTGTACCTTGTCCGCCACGGCGAACAGGATCCGGCCTCCGACCACGCCCCGGACGGAGTTCTCTCGCAGCTCGGCCGCGAGCAGGCAGACCGGCTGGGTCGACGGCTCCGTGCGGTGCCTTTCTCGGCCGTCCACCACAGCCCACTGGCCCGGGCGGCCCAGACCGCCGACATTGTCGCCCGCCATCTCCCACAGGTGCCACGACACGACTGCCACTTCGTAGCAGACCGAACGCCGGTGCCATCCGCCGCGGAACGTGGCCGATACCCAGGACGGTGGCATGCATGGCTCGACGGCGTGCCCGACGACGAGCGCGACGAGGACGCCGTTGCCCTGCGTGCCGCTGTTGAGCACTTCGGGGTCACCGGTGAGGAGGACCGACGCGAACTGCTGATCACGCACAACTTCGTGATCGGCTGGTTCGTCCGCCACATGCTTGACGCCCCGGCCTGGCGGTGGATCGGCCTCAATCAAGAGAACTGCGCGATCACCATCGTGCAGTGGGATTCCGATCGACCGCCGACCTTGGTCAGCTTCAACGACACTGGGCACCTGTAGCTGAAGGGCATCCGCTCTTCGGCTACCGGATGTTTCGGCGGCGGCCAACCTGCCGCCCCTAGGTCGGCTGGATCTGTCGCACATCGCCTGGCGGAGCTGCGTCGCACATCAGTCGTCGGATCACAGCGTGGCCGGTGCCCTGTCCGGTGCCGCCGGACGTGCCTAGCTCTGTAGATCCTGGCCGGCGGAACCAGCCCCGCCGTGCTGGCGTCCACCGCCGCACTGGGCCGCGTGCTTCGCGCGTCGGACGTCACCTCCGCTACGACCCGGCTGCGGTCCGGGCGTGGGTCATGGAACAGGAGGGCTGACGTGGCGGTTCACGATCTGTGGTACCTGAGCACTCCCGGTCCAGACGGCGAGAAGGTCAAGTCTGGGAAGTATGGCCGGGGCAAGCGGTGGCGGGTCCGGTACGTCGATGCCGCCGGTCAGACGCGAGACAAGGTGTTCCAGCGCAAGAAGGACGCCGAGGACTTCGACCTTGCCGCCCGGGTCGGCACCGCTGCAGAGGTGAAGCTGGACCAGGGCGAGCGGAACGTCACGTTCGCCGCTTACGTGGACCGTTGGCGTCTGGCCCGGAACATCGGATGGGCATTGGAGACCCGGCGGCGCATCGAGTCGAACGTGCGGCGACACCTGGTCCCGGAATTCGGCAATCGCCTCGTCCGCTCGATCACTCAGACCGACGTGTTGCTGTGGCTGGCGGAACGCCTTGGCGCGGGTGTGCCTCAGTCCAGCCTGCGTCTGTACTTCGAGCTGTTCGACGCCATCATGGCAACGGCGGTAACTGACAAGGCAATCCCCCGACAACCCGTGTGATGGGATCAAGCTGTCCCAGGTGTTCCGGGGGCTCAGCCGCGCACCGAAGTGGGTACCGGACGAGAGCGACGTGCTCCGCCTGTTCGATGCCGTACCCGACCGTTACCACGGGCTGCTGTGGCTCGGTGCCGGCGCGGGACTGCGGATCAGTGAGGCGCTCGGCCTTGAGGACGGGCCGCGCTGCCTGGACGACGAACACGAGGAGCTACACGTCGTCCAGCAGTTGAGGTACGCACCTCAGGAGTATCAGGGCGGCTTCTACCTCAGTACGCCGAAGGGCGGCTCAGCCGGCACGGTCGACCTGGACCCGATGGTCGCATCCGCGCTACGTCGCCACATGCAGGAGTACCCACCGACCGAGGTCGAATTGATCGACGTCACCTCGGGCAATTCGGTGCGCCGCCGGGTCCCCCTGCTGTTCACCACCACCCATAAGAACCCGTTCACCGACCGCACCTGGTCGGCCGAGTGGGTTAAGTGGCGGGAGAAGGCGGGCTGGCCCAAGGAAAACGGCGGCTTCCACGCCCTGCGTCACTTCTTCGCCACAACGCTGATCACCAACCATGTGGACCCGAAGGAGGTCCAGCGGGCACTGCGGCACAGCACTCTGCAAATCACCCTGGAGACCTACGTCCACTTCTGGCCACGTCGGGAGCGTCGACGCGGTGTCGTGGGTGGCGTGTTGCGGGCTGCCGCCAGCGGCCAGGACCATCGGTGATGTGGTCCCAATGTGGTCCGGATGATCATGCGGCGTGTTCCGCCGCAGGTCAGATGCGGTAAGAGTGGAGCCCAGGGGACTTGAACCCCTAACCCCTGCCTTGCAAAGGCAGTGCTCTGCCAGTTGAGCTAGGGCCCCGAGGGCGGGCGGAGCCGCCGGGTGCTGACAGTCGGGAAGCGGACGGTCAGCGCAGGTCGGGCGCGGTGGTTGCCTCGTGCCACAGGGCGCGCTCGTCGTTCGAGGCCTTGACCTTCTTGGCCACCACGGCGGCCACGCCGATGACGCCGACCAGGATCAGAAGCTTCTTGAACATTGGGGCGACCCCTCGCGCTCGACTGCCGTCGGACGATGTGCGGTGGGGCTAGCTGGAATCGAACCAGCGACCTCAGAGTTATCAGCTCTGCGCTCTAACCGACTGAGCTATAGCCCCGCGTAGCGACGAGCAAGGTTAACCCATCGCCGCGGCCCGCCCCAAATCGGGGTGTCCGTGGCGCGGCTCTCACCCGTACCAGCTCGAACCTACCCGGATGCGCGGCGCCGGGGCGACCGCTTTACGCGGCGCCCCGGCGTCCCCGCTGGTTCAGTCCCGCTCGGCGAGCGTCAGCTCGATCCCGCCGACCAGGTCGGCGCAGACGTTGTAGACGAACGCGCCGAGCGTGGCGAGCGCGGTGAAGAGCACGACGTTGACCAGGCCGATCAGCGCGGAGCTGAGGATCACGCCCTTGGCGGTGATCTGGAAGCCACCGCCCTGGCCGCTACCGGCGTTGACCAGGTCGGTCAGGCTGCTGTTGACGCTCTTGAACACGCCCATGGCGTCCAGCGCCAGGTAGAGCACCGATGTGGCGACGACCATCACGATGAAGAGCACCACCGAGACGGCGAACGCGAACTTCATCACGGACCACGGGTCGATCCGCTTGAGGTTCAGCCGCGCCCGGCGCGGTCCGCGGGACGCGGCCGAGCTGACCGAGGTACGCGCGGCGCGTACCGCCTCACCCACCCGCGCGGCCCCGACGGCCGCCGCGCCGCTGATACCCGGCGGCAGTCCGCCGCCGTTGGCCGGGCGGTTCGGAGTGCCGGGGCGACCGCCGTCCGGTGACGGCTTGGTGGCGGTGCCGGCGCCGGACACGACCCGCGGCTGGGTGCCGGTGGCGCCGGTCGACGGTCGGGCCGCGCCCGCCGACGGTCGGGCCGCGCCCGCCGAGACCGGCTGTGTCGTGGCGGGCTTCGCCGCCGGAGCCGCCCGGGCGGCCAGGCCGTCAGCGGAGGTCGGCGCGTCGACCTTGGCCTTCTCGGTCTTGTCGCTCGCCCCCGAGTCCCCCGAGTCCTCCGAGTCCTCCGTGGTCACTTCCGCCGGCGGTGTCATGCCAGGGGCACGGGTGAATTTCGGGGCAGGCGCGTCGGCGGGGACGGTGGCCCGGCCCACGGCCGCGCGGCCGGTCGCTGGTGTGCCGCCCTTGGCGGCCTCCTCGTCGACCGGGTTGGCCGAGGTCCCCGTGTTCCCCGACTTCGCCTGTGTCTCCGTCATTCAACTAGTCCTGTTCGTCAGGCTCGTCGGCATTGCGAGCAATCGCCACGATAGTCACGCCGTCCGGGAGGTCCATCAGCTTGACCCCCATTGTGTTCCGGTCACGCGTACGGCGTACAGGCTTCACCGGAGTCCGGATGACACCACCGTTGCTGGTGATGGCGAAGAGCTCGTCGTCCGGGTCGATCACCACCGCGCCGACCAGACCACCGCGTCGTTCGGTGATCTTCGCAGTCAGCACACCCTTACCTCCCCGGCCCTGGACCGGGTATTCCTCGATCGGGGTACGTTTCGCGTATCCCCCGTTCGTCGCCACCAGCACGTCCAGCCCCTCGCGAACCACTTCCATGGCCAGCAGGACGTCGTCGTCGGTGAAGCGCATGCCGATCACGCCCGAGGTGGCCCGGCCCATCGGCCGCAGCGCCTCGTCGGTGGCGTTGAACCGGATCGCCTGCGCCTTCTTCGAGACCAGCAGCAGGTCGTCCTCCGGCGCCACCAGGGCAGCACCGACCAGCTCGTCCTCATCGCGCAGGTTGATCGCGATGATGCCGCCAGTCCGGTTGGAGTCGAACTCCTCAAGCCGCGTCTTCTTCACCAGGCCGTTTCTCGTGGCCAGTACCAGATAGGGAGCCACCTGGTAGTTCGGAATTTCGATGATCTGCGCGATCTGCTCATCCGGTAGGAACGCGAGCAGGTTGGCCACGTGCTGGCCCTTGGCCACCCTACTGGCCTCCGGCAACTCGTACGCCTTCGCCCGGTAGACGCGGCCCTTGTTCGTGAGGAACAGGATCCAGTCGTGCGTGGAGCATACGAAGAAGTGGCTGACGATGTCGTCCTGCCGCAGTGTCGCGCCGCTGACGCCCTTGCCGCCCCGGCGCTGGGAGCGGTACAGGTCGACCTTGGTCCGCTTGGCGTACCCGGTGCGGGTGATGGTGACGACCACGTCCTCGCGGGCGATCAGGTCCTCCATCGAGACCTCGCCGTCGAACGGCAGGATCTTCGTCCGCCGCTCGTCGCCCCACTTCGCGACGATCTCGCCGAGCTCCTCGGAGACGATCTTCCGCTGCCGCTCCGGCTTGGCGAGGATGTCCTTGAGGTCGGCGATCTCGATCTCGAGCTTGATGAGGTCGTCCACGATCCGCTGCCGCTCCAGCGCGGCGAGCCGGCGCAGCTGCATGTCCAGGATCGCGGTCGCCTGGATCTCGTCGATCTCCAGCAGCCGGATCAGGCCCTGCCGGGCGTCGTCGACCGTGGGCGAGCGCCGGATCAGCGCGATCACCTCGTCGAGGGCGTCCAGCGCCTTGGCCAGACCGCGCAGAATGTGCGCCCGCTCCTCGGCCTTGCGCAGCCGGAACGCGGTCCGCCGGCGGATCACGTCGATCTGGTGCTCGACGTAGTAGCGGAGGAACTGGGCCAGGTTGAGCGTGCGCGGCACCCCGTCGACCAGGGCCAGCATGTTGGCGCCGAAGGTCTCCTGGAGCTGGGTGTGCTTGTAGAGGTTGTTCAGCACCACCTTGGCGACCGCGTCGCGCTTGAGCACGAGCACGATCCGCATACCGGTACGCCCGGAGGACTCGTCGCGGATGTCGGCGATGCCGGCGAGCTTGCCCTCCTTGATCAGCTCGGCGATCCGCTCGGCGAGGTTGTCCGGGTTGACCTGGTACGGCAGCTCGCTGACCACCAGGCAGGGGCGGCCCCGCTTGTCCTCCTCGACCTCGACGACGGCGCGCATCCGGATCGAGCCCCGCCCGGTCCGGTACGCGTCCTGGATCGCCTGGGTGCCGACGATCAGACCGTGGGTGGGGAAGTCCGGGCCCTTGACGATCTCCAGCAGCGCGTCGAGGGTGGTGGCCTCGTCCTCCTCCGGGTGCTCCAGGCACCACTGCACCGCCGCGCCGATCTCGCGCAGGTTGTGCGGCGGGATCTTGGTGGCCATGCCGACCGCGATGCCCTCGGAGCCGTTCACCAGGAGGTTGGGGATCCGGGACGGCAGGATGGTGGGCTCCTTGGCCCGGCCGTCGTAGTTGTCCTGGAGGTCGACGGTGTCCTCGTCGATGTCCCGCAGCATCTCCATGGCCAGCGGGTCCAGCTTGCATTCCGTGTAGCGCATCGCCGCAGCCGGATCATTACCCGGCGAGCCGAAGTTGCCGTTGCCGTCGACCAGCGGGTACCGCAGCGACCAGGGCTGCGCCATCCGGACCAGCGCGTCGTAGATCGCCGAGTCGCCGTGCGGGTGGAACTGACCCATCACGTCGCCGACGACCCGGGAGCACTTCACGTAGCCACGGTCCGGGCGGTAGCCGGAGTCGAACATGGCGTAGAGGATCTTGCGGTGGACCGGCTTGAGCCCGTCCCGGACGTCCGGCAGCGCCCGCCCGACGATGACGCTCATCGCGTAGTCGAGGTAGGAGCGCTGCATCTCCACCTCGAGCCCGACCGGCTCGATCCGGTCGTGGGCCACTACTGCGGCGATGGCGGCCTCGGGGACCTCGGGCTCGCTCGGGTTGGACTCGGGAGTATCGGTCACTGTTAACCCTTATCAGACTCAGAGTCGTTTTCGTGCTGTGGATAACCGCTGTGGAAAGCGGCCTAGTTGTGGATAACCCTGTGGACCGGCGGGCGGACCGGTGGATGACCGGCCGACCCGCCGCGGCCCGTCAGATGTCCAGGAACCGCACGTCCTTCGCGTTGCGCTGGATGAACGAGCGACGCGCCTCGACGTTCTCACCCATCAGCACACTGAACAACTCGTCAGCGGTCGCCGCGTCGTCGAGCGTGACCTGACGGAGGGTGCGGGTCGCCGGGTTCATGGTGGTCTCCCAGAGCTCGGGATAGTTCATCTCGCCGAGACCCTTGAACCGCTGGATGTCGTCCGGCCGGGCGTTCGGCTTCTTCTGCTGGCGCAGCGCGATCAGGCCGTCCCGCTCGCGGTCCGAGTACGCGTACTGGGCGTCGTCGCCCTTCTTGTTCCACTTGATCTTGTAGAGCGGCGGGGCGGCCAGGTAGACGTGGCCCAGCTCGACCAGCGGCCGCATGAAGCGGAACAGCAGGGTGAGCAGCAGCGTCTGGATGTGCTGGCCGTCGACGTCCGCGTCGGCCATCAGCACCACCTTGTGATAGCGCAGCTTCTCAATGTCGAAGTCGTCGTGGATACCGGTGCCCAGCGCGGTGATCAGCGCCTGGACCTCGTTGTTCTTCAGCACCCGGTCGATCCGGGCCTTCTCCACGTTGAGGATCTTGCCGCGGATCGGCAGGATCGCCTGGGTCCGCGGGTCCCGACCCTGCTTGGCCGAGCCACCGGCCGAGTCGCCCTCGACGATGAAGACCTCGGACTCACGCGGGTCGGTGGACTGGCAGTCGGCCAGCTTGCCCGGCATCGAGCCGGACTCCAGCAGCGACTTACGCCGGGCAAGCTTGCGCGCCTGCTGCGCCGCGATCCGGGCCCGGGCGGCCTGGGACGCCTTGGTGATGATCATCTTGGCCTCGGCCGGGTTGCGGTCGAACCAGTCGACCAGCCACTCGTTGCAGACCCGCTGCACGAAGCTCTTCACCGGGGTGTTGCCCAGCTTGGTCTTGGTCTGTCCCTCGAACTGCGGGTTGGCCAGCTTGACCGAGATGATCGCCGCCAGGCCCTCCCGGATGTCCTCGCCGGAGAGCTTCTCGTCACCCTTGAGCAGCTTCTTGTCGGCGCCGTACCGGTTGACGACGCTGGTCAGCGCGGACCGGAAGCCCTCCTCGTGGGTGCCGCCCTCGTGGGTGTTGATGGTGTTGGCGAAGGTGTAGACCGACTCGCCGTAGGACTCGTTCCACTGCATGGCGATCTCGACCGACATGCCCTCCTCCTCGGCGCCGAACTCGACCACCGTCTTGTGGATCGGGTTCTTCGAGGCGTTGAGGTGCCGGACGAAGTCGGCGATGCCGCCCTGGTAGCAGAAGGTGACCTCACGCTGCCGGCCGTCCTCCTCCTCCGCGACCCGCTCGTCGAGCAGGTGGATGGTGAGACCCCGGTTGAGGAAGGCCATCTCCTGCAGTCGCCGGTAGATGGTCTGGAAGTCGAAGTCGACCGTCTCGAAGATGTCCGGGTCCGGCCAGAAGGTGACGGCCGAACCGGTGCGGTCGGTGGTCTCGCCCTTCTCCAGCGTGGAGGGCTTCGAGTTGCGATACTGCTGCCGCCAGACGAAGCCGGACTTGTGGATCTCCACGGCCATCCGGCTGGAGAGGGCGTTCACCACGGAGACGCCGACACCGTGCAGACCGCCGGAGACCGCGTACGCCTTGCCGTCGAACTTGCCGCCCGCGTGCAGCACGGTGAGCGCGACCTCGACACCTGGCTTCTTCAGCGTCGGGTGCAGGTCGACCGGGAAGCCACGGCCGTTGTCGGTGACCTCGACCCCGCCGTCTTTCAGCAGCACCACGTCGATGGTGTCGCAGTGGCCGGCCAGCGCCTCGTCCACGGCGTTGTCCACGACCTCCCACACGAGGTGGTGCAGACCGCGTTCACCCGTCGACCCGATGTACATACCGGGCCGCTTGCGGACGGCCTCGAGCCCCTCGAGGACGGTGATCGACTCGGCGCCGTACTCCTGCTTGTCCTGCGCTGCCACCCTCGGCCACTTTCTCGCGCCGTCCGCGCCAGGGCGCGGGGGCGCGGGTTCGGCGGACAGGACACGACGTCGGCGCACGGACCGGCCCCGGATTGTCCAGGTCACGGATCGCGTACACCGGTCGCCGCGGTTGCCCGCGAATCGCGATCGGCTCAACCCGACCCGGGCAATGATCAAGGGCCCTCGGGGGCCCGTGTCCGTCGCTCCGGGTCTGGTCTTCGTCTCACCGTCAATCTTACTGTGCGCACACGACTAAACCGCCACTCGGCACCCCTGCAGGGGCGGCTGAGACCTCCGTAGCCGGCCGAACCGTGCTGTCCGCGACTCCCCCTACACGCTAGGGCCTGATCGAGGGCGCGACCGGCCACCGGATCGGTACCGGGGCGTAACCGCCCAGGGGTCGCGGCCGGATCCGCCGTGCCGTACCTTTGCGGCGCCCGCCGCAGCGGTATTGATCTTTCCCGGACGGAACCGGGACGATCGACCCGATCGGTCCGACAACGTGTTGTAAGAGGTGACGCCAGATGGGGCTGGACAATGTGGCGGTGCACTGGCCGCGTACCGGCCGCTTCTACGACCCGGTCGCGCCGGCCGAGTTCGTCGACTTCGGCGAGATCGTCGACATGCCCCGGATCTCCGCCCCGACCGGGGCGCTCGCCGAGCTGATCGCCAAGACCGGCACGGTGCGGGCGACCGCCTACACCGAGCTGGTCGACCTGATCCTCGGGCTGGAAAATGTGCTCTACGCCACTGAAGCCGCCGCCGAGGACGAGGATCCGGTGATCGACCCCGACGGGTGCTCGTGGATCGCCGGCGGGGTGGAGAAGTTCATCGCTCAGCACCGGCCGTTCGGCGAGGCGGTGACCTTCGAGTCGGTCAGCGAGGTGCTCCGCGCGCTGATGGCCGACGGTCGCCTCGCCGAGCAGCAGCTGCGCTGGCTCGACACCCGCCTGGACGGGCTGCGCGACGAGAACGGCGACCCGCCGCAGTGGAACTTCACCTGCGCCGAGCTGAGCGTGCTCGCCGCCTTCTACCGTCGCTGCGCGGACCGCGGCTTCGCCGTCTACGCCGACGCCTGACCTCCTCGCGTCG
Source organism: Micromonospora sp. RTP1Z1 (assembly GCF_033804685.1). Taxonomy (NCBI): domain Bacteria; kingdom Bacillati; phylum Actinomycetota; class Actinomycetes; order Micromonosporales; family Micromonosporaceae; genus Micromonospora; species Micromonospora sp. RTP1Z1. Next base: position 21,737 of record NZ_JAPFQV010000064.1, on the reverse strand, counting down.
GCCGCCGGCAGGCGCCTTGCGGCATGTCGCGGAGTCCCTTCCGCCGGAACCCGCGACATGCCGCCCGTGGAGACGGTCAGCAGGCCGCCTCAGCCGTAGGTGTCGCGGGGCCCGCGGCCACGGACGCGGCGGGGGCCGCGGGACCAGGAGGGCGCGGCCGGTCCGTGGATGTGCAGCTTGCGCACCACGTTGTGGCCGACCTCGCTGGCGATCTGCTTGATCAGCGAGCCGGCGAGCAGCCGTAGCTGGGTCGCCCACGCGGTCGAGCGCGCCTCCACGGTCAGCTCGCCGTTCTCCAGCTTCACCGGACGGCTGTGCTGGGCCACCTCCGGCCCGACCACCCGCTCCCAGGCGCCGAAGACCGTCGCCTCGGCCGCCGGCTGCTGCCAGCCGCGCGCCTTGACCAGCCGGTTCAGCACCGCGCCGAGCGGTTGCGGGTCACGCGGATCCGGCCCGGGGCCGGAGTAGCCGCGCAGCCGCCGCTCGGCACCACCGCCGTCGCCGCCCAGCGCGTTCCGGCGCGGCCGGGCCGCCGTCTGCCGGCGGGCCTTCGCCGCGTCCAGCACCGCCCGGGCCAGCTCCGGCCCGGCCGTGCCGGCATCACCGCCGGTCCCGCCCGTCGGTGCCGGGTCCCCGGCCGCCGACGCCTGCTTGCCGTCCGAGGCCGCCGGGCCGCCGGCAGTCGCGCCACCGCCGGCGGGCCGCCGACCCCGCCCGCCCGCGCCGGTCCCGGCCTGGCCGTCCGATCCGCTCTCGGGGGTACGACCACCCCGGGCCGGCCCCAGCCGGGCCGGTGGCAGCTGCGACTCATCCGACACGACGTACCGTCCCTTCGCCCACCTCGTACCGCGTGCCGCGCAGGGTCGCCGGCACGTCGTCGTCCACCGCGCAGGTCACCAGGAGCTGGCTCGCCCCGCCGACCAGCTCGGCCAGCCGCGCCCGGCGGCCGGCGTCCAGCTCGGCGAAGACGTCATCCAGCACCAGCACCGGTTCGATGCCGTCCGCACGCAGCAGGTCGTACCCGGCCAGTCGCAGGGCCAGCGCGTACGACCAGGACTCGCCGTGACTGGCGTACCCCTTGGCGGGCAGCGGGCCGAGGGTGAGCGCCAGGTCGTCGCGGTGCGGCCCGACCAGCGTCGTACCGCGTTCTATCTCCGCCGGCCGCGACTCGGCCAGCGCGGCGGTCAGCGCCTCGGCCAGCGCGGCCCGGCCCACCGTCGGGTCGGGCAGCTCCAGCGACGGCCGGTACGCGATCGCGGCCGCCCCCTTGCCCGCCGCCACCGCGTCGTAGGCCTTGGTCACGTGCGGGGCGAGCGCGGCGACCAGATCCAGCCGACCGGCGAGCAGGTCCGCGCCGTGCTGCGCCAGGTGCGTGTCCCACACCGCGAGGGTGGACAGGTCCCCGCCCCGCGACCCGCCCGTCTTGCGGGCCAGGTACGCCGTCCGGAGCAGGGCGTTGCGCTGCTTGACCACCCGCTCGTAGTCGGCCCGCACCCCGGCGTACCGGGGCTGCCGGGAGACCAGCAGGTCGTCGAGGTAGCGACGGCGCTCGGCCGGGTCACCGCGGACGAGTTCCAGATCCTCCGGGGCGAAGAGCACCAGCCGCAGCGCGCCGAGCACGTCCCGGGCGCGGCGGGCCGGTGAGCGCCCGAGCCGGGCCCGGTTGGCCTTGCCCGGGATGATCTCCAGCTCGATCAGCAGCTCGCGCCCATCGTGCACCACCGCGCAGCGGATCACCGCCGAGGAGGCGCCCATCCGGACCAGCGGGGCGTCCGTGGCGACCCGGTGCGAGTCCAGGGTCGCCACGTAGCCCAACGCCTCGACCAGGTTGGTCTTGCCGACGCCGTTGGCGCCGATCAACACATTCGGGCCCGGCTCCAGGTCGACGCCGACCCGCTCGTACGAGCGGAAGTCGACCAGTTCGAGCCGGCGGACGTACACAGGCTGTGGATACCGCTCAGCGCTTGTGGACGGCGTGGCCGCCGAACTGCTGGCGCAGCGCGGCGACGGCCTTCATCGCGGGCGAGTCCTCCTGTCGGGAGGCGAACCGGGCGAAGAGCGAGGCGGTGATGACGTTCAGCGGCACGGCGAGCCGGACCGCCTCATCGACGGTCCACCGGCCCTCCCCGGTGTCTTCGGTGTAGCCGCTCAGCTCGGCCAGCTCCGGGTCCTCGTCCAGCGCGCGGTCGAGCAGGTCGAGCAGCCACGACCGGACCACGGTGCCCTCGCGCCAGGACTTGAAGACGCCCGGCACGTTGGTGACCAGCTCGGAGGCGGCGAGCAGCTCGTAGCCCTCGGCGTAGGCGTGCATCAGGCCGTACTCGATGCCGTTGTGCACCATCTTGGCGTAGTGCCCGGCGCCGACCGGCCCGGCGTGCACGAACCCGAACTCGCCCGCGGGCTTGAGCGCCTCGAAGATCGGCATCAGCCGCGCGACGTGCTCCTGGGCGCCGCCGACCATCAGGGCGTACCCGTTCTGCCGGCCCCAGACGCCGCCGGAGACGCCCGCGTCGAGGTAGCCGATGCCCTGCTCGTTCAGCCGCTCGCCGCGCGGGCCGTCGTCGCTGAACCGCGAGTTGCCGCCGTCGATGATGATGTCGCCCTCACCGAGCACACCGGCCAGCTCGTCGATGGTGGCGTCGGTGACGCCGGCCGGGACCATCACCCAGACCGCGCGCGGCGACTCCAGCTTCTCGGCCAGCTCCGCCAGGCTCGGGACGTCGCTCAGCTCCGCGTTGCGGTCGAAGCCGACCACCTCGTGACCGGCGGCGCGCAACCGCTCGCGCATGTTGCCGCCCATCCGGCCGAGTCCTACCAGGCCGAGCTGCATCTGCTGCTACCTCCGTGCGTCTGGGTCTTCTGGGGTGCGATCAGCGGGACACGCGGATCGGCATGATGAGGTACCGGTACCCCGGGATGACCTCGCCATCCTCACCGGCAGGGGAAATCACCGCCGGCTTGAAGGCGTCGACGAACGCGAGCAGGGCGTACTGGGCGCCCAGGTTGGTCAGGCCGTCGATCAGGTACTGCGGGTTGAAGCCGATGGTCAGCGGGTCGCCGGTGAAGATGGCTTCCATCGCCTCGCTGGCCCGGGCCTCCTCGGTGCCACCGGCCTCGACGACGAGCCCGTCCGCGCTGAAGCTCAGCAGCACCGGAGTGGTCCGCTCGGCCACCAGGGCGACCCGCTTGACCACCTCGATCAGGGTGCTCACCGGGACCCGCGCCTCGGCGTTGTGGCTGGCCGGGAAGAGCGAGCGCACCGGCGGGTAGTTGGCGCCGTCGAGCAGCCGGCTGGTGGTCCGGCGGGTGCCGGCGGAGAAGCCGATCATGCCCTCGCCGGCGCCGCCCTGGGAGAGGGCCATGGTGACCTGACCGCCGAGCGGGCCGAGGGCCTTCGCGGTGTCGTTCAAGGTCCGGGCCGGCACCAGGGCGTTGATGCTCACCTCGGGGTCGTCCGGGTTCCACTGCATCTCGCGCAGCGCGAGACGGTAGCGGTCGGTGGCCAGCATGGCGAGCGTGCCGCCGGAGAGCTCGAGGCGTACGCCGGTCATCATCGGCAGCGTCTCGTCCCGGCCGGCGGCGACGGCGACCTGGGCGACGGCGGCGGCGAACGCGGCGGCGTCGACGGTGCCGGCGCTCTCCGGCATCTCCGGCAGGGCCGGGTAGTCCTCGACCGGCATGGTCGGCAGGGTGAAGCGGGCGCTGCCGCACACCAGCTCCAGGTGCGCGCCGACCGCGGCGATGTCCACCGGCTTGGCGGGCAGGGCCTTGGTGATCTCGGCGAGCAGGCGGCCGGAGACCAGGGCGGCGCCGTCGGCGTCACCCTGCACCTCGACGGTGACCTGGCTGGAGACCTCGTAGTCGAAGCCGGAGACCTGGAGGTTGCCGTCGGTGACCCGGAGCATGACCCCGGCCAGCACCGGTACGGAGGGTCGGTTGGGCAGGCTCTTGGCGGTCCACGCGACCGCCTCGGCGAGCGCGTCGCGCTCCACTCGGAACTTCATCAATGCCTCCGCGTCGACGTCAGCGACAACTCTCTCATGCCGACCGCTCCCCACCGCCCCGCCCGACCGTGCGGGTACCCATCGCACCTTAGGGCGCGGGGGCATCGGCTGTGCGCCCGACCCCGTTGATCTGCCGGTGCTGACGGGCTGTCCCCGGCGGCTGCCGGCCCGATCCACAGGAAGTCCAACGGTGATGATTGGTTTTTGTTGTTTAGAAGAGATAACTCATCGTCTTCATCGCACCTGTGCAAACTGTGGAGAACCGACGTCCGCGCAGGTCAGACACGTTATCCACCGGTGAGGTGGCTGTGGAGAACCAGGGGTACAACCCATGTCCCGGTCCACAGGCGCCGGCAACCCCCAGGTTGTCCACGGTTGTCCACTGGTTGTCCACCGGTAATCCACGGGTTTTCTCCCCAAGGCTGTGGACGGGCGGGACGACCGTGATGGACGTCGTCCCCAGAACCTTCAACAGGCCGCCCACAGGTCGACCGTCGGCGGTGGACAACTTTCCCGTCGTCCCCAGGCGTCCACAGCCTTGTCCCCAGGAGTTGTCCACAGTCTGTGGGTAACCGACCCCGGACGGAGCGTGGTTTTCCACCGTCTGTGGAAAAGGGGATGTGGACAACCGGGCGGTCCTGTGGACGAACATGACAGCGATCCTGGGCTCTCGACCCGGTCGAGGGTCAACCCCGGCGCGGCGGGACACCAAAAAGCCCGGCCGGGAGTTCCCGACCGGGCGTGACGACGGCCACCGGTGAGCCGCCGGCGTTGGCGTACGCCTCAGGTGTTCTGCTTGATCCGGTTGGTCAGCTCGGCGATCTGGTTGTAGAGCGAGCGGCGTTCCGCCATCTGCTGACGAATCTTCCGGTCGGCGTGCATCACCGTGGTGTGGTCCCGCCCACCGAAGGCCTGCCCGATCCGGGGCAGCGACAACTCGGTCAACTCCCGACACAGGTACATGGCCACCTGGCGGGCGTTGACCAGCACCCGGGAGCGGGACTGGCCGCGCAGGTCCTCCAGGCTCACCCCGAAGTAGTCCGCGGTGGAGACCATGATCTGGTCGGCGGTGATCTCCGGCCCGGCGCCGTCGGGCATGAAGTCCCGCAGTACCTCCTCGGCCAGCGACAGCTCGACGGTCGACCGGGTGAGGCTGGCGAACGCGGTGACCCGGATCAGCGCCCCCTCCAGCTCCCGGATCGAGTTCGACACCCGGGAGGCGATGAACTCCAGCACGTCCGGCGGGGCGTACATCCGTTCCTGCGCCGCCTTCTTCTGCAGGATCGCGATCCGGGTCTCCAGGTCCGGCGGCTGGATGTCGGCGAGCAGGCCCCACTCGAACCGGGTTCGCATCCGGTCCTCCAGCGTGGCGAGCTGCCGCGGCGACCGGTCGGAGGTGATCACGATCTGCTTGTTGGCGTTGTGCAGGGTGTTGAAGGTGTGGAAGAACTCCTCCTGCGTCCGCTCGCGGTTCTCCAGGAACTGGATGTCGTCGATCAGGAGGATGTCGACGTCGCGGTAGCGGCGCTGGAACGCGCTGGTCTTGTCGTCCCGCAGGGAGTTGATGAAGTCGTTGGTGAACTCCTCGGTCGAGACGTACCGGACCGAGCGGGCGGTGCCCAGCGTGGTGGCGTAGTGCCCGATGGCGTGCAGCAGGTGGGTCTTGCCCAGCCCGGAGCTGCCGTAGATGAAGAGCGGGTTGTACGCCTTAGCCGGCGACTCGGCCACCGCGACGCTCGCCGCGTGCGCGAACCGGTTCGACGAGCCGATGACGAACGTCTCGAACATGTACTTCGGGTTGAGCCGGTTGCCGCTCTCCGCGCCGCCGGGGCGGCGGTCGTCCCGCCCTCCCGGCCGGCGATCCATGCCACTGCGACCCGGTCCGCTGTCCGTACCGCCGTCCCGGGGCAGGCCGCGCAGCGGCTGCGGGTCGGCGGCGGCGTTCTCCCGGTACCGGGGCTCGTACCCGCGGTTGTCGGCGGCCGCCGGCTCTGCGCGGGCGGCCCGTTCGTCGAAGCCCCGGCGCTCGGGGGCGGGACGGGCGGCGCGCAGCGGCTCGGCGAAGGCGGCACCGAACAGGGTGTCCTGGCCGTCGCGGCTGGCCGGAATGAGCTGCGGCCGGCCGCCGTCGGGGGTGCGCTGCCGGGGGGCCTGCTCCTCGGCCGGCGGCTCGGGGCGCTCCTCCGGGTAGCCAGTTTCGTCGGGCCGGGACGGGTAGCCGAGCCCGGGGAAGGTGGTGTCGTCCGGGGCCGGGCCGGTCTGGTCGAAGCTGGCGAGCAGGTCATGGGGGGTCTCGATGCCGGCCGGCTCGGGGCTGCTCCGGTAGACGGTGCCCGCGGGCCGGACGCCGGGGTCCTCGGCGACCCGCACGGTGACGGCGACCTGGATGGCCCGGCCGAGTCGCCGGCTCAGCGCCTCGGTGATGGCCGGGCGGAGCCGCGACTCGATCACGTCCCGGGTGAAGGGGTCCGGGACCGAGAGCAGCGCGGTGTCCTCGACGATCGCCCGCAGGCGGGTGAGGCGCAGGTACGCCCGTTGCTGCGCGGAGATGATCTCGTCGGCGAGTTCGTCGGTCGTCGCCGCCCACACTGCGGCGAGGTCGGTCGCTCCGGTCACTGTCGTGCCACCCCCCTCGCCTCTGCTCCCGGCCGCCGCTGCTGTCCAGCGACCGTTCCGGGCCCGCCACCGCGTTCGCGCGGGTGTACGTCACACCCACCCGGACGGCTGACCGGTCGTCATCCACAAGTTATCCACAGCCTGTGTGTCGACCGATTGTGGCCGCCCACCGGACGCGGGTCGGACCTGCCCCCTGACTTACCGAGAGGCGCTGAAGCGGGTTCAACGTGCCGAACGATTCACTACCTTGTCCGGTCTTGCCTGTCAGCGACAACCCGGACCCCCGACGCTGACCGCAATCGGGCACGCTAACAGCGCGGACCCTGCACCATCAACCGTCGAAGCGGTGGCACCCTTGTCAACATCAGTGAAAAACGCCCCTTCGGTCGTGCTCCGGGCGCGGCGGAGGGCGCGGCTGTGGAATGGGTGTGATGTTTGACGGTCATTGCCCCCGTGCGTAGGCTGGAGCGGCTGCTCTCTCGCCCTCTGCTAGGGTGATGGGTGCTTGCTGCCTGCGGGCGCTTCCCCGCCTCGCCGGGGTTCCGCGTCGCCGGGCAGCACCGATCGGAGGCCACCGCCGAGGTGGCCTGGACCACCACACGACCCCGGGCGATCCCCCGCGTGGGGCGCACGAAAACGGAGAAGCTGACGTGAGCAAGCGCACCTACCAGCCGAACAACCGCCGGCGCGCGAAGACCCACGGCTTCCGGCTGCGCATGCGCACCCGTGCCGGCCGCGCCATCCTCTCGACCCGTCGCGCCAAGGGCCGCACCACCCTGTCGGCCTGAGGCCGACCGGTCCGGTCCGGGGACGTGGGCAATAGTGCTGGCGGCCGCACAGCGACTGCGGCGCAGTGACGACTTCGCCGCAGCGGTCCGGGGTGGCCGACGCGTCGGCCGCGGCGCCGTCGTGGCGCACCTGACCCTCCCCACGACCACCGGATCCACCGCGACAACCTCGCCGGAGCCGGCGCGGAACATCGGTGCGGAGACCTCCGCACCGAGCCGCGCCGGCTTCGTCGTGTCCAAGGCCGTCGGCAACGCGGTGGTCCGCAACAAGGTCCGACGTCGGCTCCGGCACCTGGTCCGCGAGCGGCTCGACCAGCTCCCCGCCGGGAGCACCCTGGTGGTACGGGCACTGCCCGCGGCCGCCGAGGCGTCGTACGCCCGGCTCGGGGCCGACCTGGACGCCGCCGTCGCCGCGGCGCGGGCCCCCCGGGGTCGGCGGCCCCGGTGAGCGGCGGAAACGCCGCTCCGCGGCCCATGACAACCGGTGCCCGAGTGCTGCTGGCGCCCATCATCGCGTACCGTCGTTGGATAAGCCCGGCACTGCCGGCCCGCTGCCGGTTCTACCCGTCGTGCAGTGCCTACGCCGTCGAGGCGGTGTCGCGGCACGGTGCGCTCCGGGGAGCCTGGCTGACGGTCCGGCGGCTGTCGCGCTGCCACCCCTTTCACCCAGGTGGCCATGACCCGGTGCCGGAGCCGGGCGGTCACCGCCGTGCCGATGTGACTGGAGCCCTGTAGTGAGTCTGAGTCTCGACTGGATCTACTACGCGATCTCGTGGATCCTGCTGACCTGGCACTCGGCCTGGGACGCCATCGGGGTACCGGTCGGGGCGGTGCTCGGGACCAACTGGTCCTGGATCCTCTCCATCATCTTCCTGGTGGTGACGGTCCGGGTGATCCTCTTCCCGGTCTTCGTCAAGCAGATCAAGTCGCAGCGGGCGATGCAGGCGCTCCAGCCGAAGGTCAAGGAGCTCCAGGAGAAGCACAAGGGTGACCGGGAGACGCTCCAGAAGGAGATGATGGAGCTCTACCGGAAGGAAAAGGCCAACCCGCTGATGGGCTGCCTTCCGATGTTCCTCCAGATCCCGGTCTTCCTCGGCCTCTTCCACACCCTCAAGCGGCTCAACCCGAACGCCAAGGACCAGTACAAGGTCCTGTACGGGTGGACCTCCGGACAGTTCGAGAGCGCCGCGCACGCGAAGCTGTTCACCGCCCCGATCTCCGGGAAGTTCGGATCGACCGCCGCAGAGCTGGCGAGCCTGGGGGCCAGCGCCCACACCGTCAAGATCGTTGCGGGCATCCTGGTGGCCATCATGATCGCCACCACCTACCTCACCAGCCGGCAGATGATCCTCAAGACCGGCTGGGCGGAGGACCCACAGCAGCGCATGGTCCAGCGGCTGATGCTCTACGGCATCCCGGTGTCGCTGCTGGTCTCCGGCTCGATCTTCCCGATCGGCGTGATCATCTACTGGGTCACCAACAACCTCTTCACCCTCGGGCAGCAGCAGTGGGTGCTCCGCAAGTTCCCGCCGCTGGTGCCCGCCAAGACCGCCAAGACCGGCGCCGCGGCCCGCAACGGCGTCCAGCCCGCGAAGACCGGCGGCCTGCTCGGCCGCAAGGCCGCACCGGCACCGGCGAAGCCGCAGGTGACCACCCCCAAGGTGGCCGGCCCGAAGCCCGGCGCCAAGCCGGTCAACCCGAAGAAGACCGGCCCGGTCAAGCGGCAGGGCTGAACCCTCGGGCCGCCGTCGGGACTCCGGCGGCGGCCCTTTCGACCCCGAGCAGCCACCGTACGGTCGGCGCCGGGCCGGAACCGCCGCGCACCGCGCGGTCACGGGCGAAACTGCCCGTACAGACGTGCCCGTGGGCACCGGCGAGACCTCCCGCCGGCCCCGGGAGACCAGCGGACCCGACGGTCCGGCCGAGCGAGTACGGAGATGAGACCGTGACCGACACCAGCATCCCCAGCGCCGACCAGTCCCTGGACGAGGAGATCGCGCCGGCCGAAGTCGCCGACGACGACGCCGAGGAGACCGAGACCGGGTCGACCCGGGAGAAGAAGGCACCGGCCGAGGGCGACCTGTTCCGGCAGAGCGAGATCGCGGCGGACTACGTCGAGGGCCTGCTCGACATCCTCGACTACGACGGCGACATCGACGAGCTGGTCTCCGGCGGCCGCCCGGTCGTCGAGGTGGTCGGCGCCCACCTGCAGAACCTCGTCGGCCAGCGCGGCGCCACCCTGGAGGCGCTCCAGGAGCTGGCCCGGCTGGCGGTGTTCCGGCAGACCGGCACGCCGAGCCGGCTGCTGCTCGACGTCAGTGGCTACCGGGCCACCCGGCGCAAGGAGCTCGCCGCTGTCGCCAAGAACGCGGTCGAGAAGGTCAAGGAGCACGGCGAGCCGGTGCGTCTCGAGCCGATGTCCGCGTTCGAGCGCAAGTGCGTGCACGACGTGGTGAACGCGATGAGCGGTGTGGAGAGCGAGTCCGAGGGTGTCGAGCCGAACCGGTGCATCATCGTCCGGCCGGCGGACTGACCGGGTGACCCACGACGAGACACCGGCGGGTGCCGTGTCCGGCCCGGGCGGCACGCCGTCCGGGCCGCCGACTGTCCGGCCCGACGACGCCGCCGAACCAACCGCGCCCGGCCCGCTCTTCTCCGACAGCGCGACCGACGCCGTGACACCGCCCCCGGGCGCGCCGGCCACGGCGGCCGACACGCCCTTCTCGGGTACGCCGTTCAGCCCCGCGGACGAGCCGGCCCCGGCCGCGCCGGCGGGTTCGGTCGATCCGGCCTTCTCCGGTACGCCGACCGAACCGGCCGATTCCCCCTTCGTCCACGTGCCCGTCGATCCGGCTTTCGTCGACGTTTCCGCTGATCCGGCATTCGTCGACGGCCCGGCGGATGCGTCTTTCGTCGACGGCCCGGCCGGGTCCGCCGATCCGGCCGGCTTCACGGAGCCGGTGATCGCCGACGCGATCGATCCGTCCGGCCCAAGGGGCGCCGCCGAGCCGGCGGGCGACGCTGCGGCGGCCACCGACGGTCCTGCCGCGGACCCGTCCGACGGTCCCGCCGTTCGGCCGTCGCCTGTTGACGTGACCCTTCCGCCCGAGCTGGCGGAGGCGGCCCGCACCCTCTTCGGCGACCGGCTCGATCTCGCCGCCGCGTACGCCGAACTGCTGGCGACCGACGGCGTGGTCCGCGGCCTGATCGGCCCCCGGGAGGCACCCCGGATCTGGGAGCGGCACCTGCTCAACTGCGCCGCGCTCGCCGAGCGGATCCCCGAGGGCGCGACCGTGCTCGATGTCGGGTCCGGCGCCGGGCTGCCCGGCCTGGTGCTGGCGATCGCCCGACCCGACCTGACCATCACGCTGATCGAGCCACTCGCCCGGCGTACCTCCTTTCTCATCGAGGCGGTACAGCACCTGGGCCTGACCAGGATGGTGTGGGTCTTCCGAGGCCGGGCGGACGAGGCGGCAGCCGGGTCGCGCGACACCGCACCGCTCAGCGGCGACATCGTCACCGCCCGCGCGGTTGCTCCGCTGGACCGGCTCGCCGCCTGGTGCCTGCCGTTGGCCGTGCCCGGTGGCCGGTTGCTCGCCCTGAAGGGTGCCTCCGCCGCCGACGAGGTCGCTGAGCACGCCGAGGCCGTGGTCCGGCTCGGTGGTGGGCAGCCGGAGGTGCACCGCTGCGGCGTGGGCGTGATCGAGCCGCCCGCGACGGTGATCGAGGTGGTCCGGGAGCGGGTCGTCGGTCCGGCCCGCAAGAAGACCGCGGCGAAGCGGGCGCGGGGCGGCCGTCGCGGTGGCCGGGGTCGGGGATAACTGACTGCGTTACCGGCTTTCCGGTTGGCCGTTCGGCCGTTGGAGACGGTGCGAGATAGCGGACCGATCAGAACCCGACGTGGACCCGCTGCGCCCGTCCGCCGTAGGCTGGCCGCGCGTCGATAGTGTGGAACGGCGGTGCCGGATGGCACCGGACCCCGACCGTTCCCGCCGGGCCGTACGCCGCTCGTCGTGAGCGCGGGTACGGCCGATTGACGGGGCGCGGACCGACCATCCGGAGCGGGCAGGGATGACAGGTGCATGACGACGGCAGGTACGACGATCCACGGGTGACCGGGCCAGGAGGACGACCCTCTGTCGCCGGCCCCGTTTCACGTGAAACCGACCATCCGGGCTGGTCCGTGGGCGCAGACTCTCGCGGCCCGTCGCCCCGACCGGCGGACTCCGACCCGGTGGTGCGCCGGGACGCTCCGCCGGTCGGCGGGCTGGCGCCGACCTCCGGGGTTCCGGCCAACCTGCCGCCCGCGGCGGGAGGGCCGCAGCCGACGTCGGGGGTCCCGGCGAACCTGCCGCCCATGCGGGAAGCGCCCGAGGCGACGGATCGTCCGGCCAACGCGCCCGGCTCGCGGTCGGTCCCGGCCCGGCGGAACGTCGCCGCCTCCGCCCGCTTCGAACCGCCGCCCGCCGTCCCCGGGACGCCGGTGCCGCAACAACCGACGCCGCACGCGGTGCCGGACGCCGCCGGCCCGGTCGCGGTGGTCCCGCCCGACACGCCACCGGCCGCCGGCTACGAAGCCGAGCCCACCCCCAGCACGACCGTTTCACGTGAAACCCCGACGCGCGAAGAGGATGACCCACCGTTGGCTATGGAGGCTATGCGCGCCGTGCAGATCCTGAATCCCAGTGGCGAGGTGACCATGCCTCGGCCGGACCGGACGCGGGTCATGTGCGTCGCCAACCAGAAGGGCGGCGTGGGCAAGACCACGACCACGGTGAACCTGGCGGTGGCTCTGGCCCTGCATGGCAACCGGGTCCTCGTGGTCGACCTGGACCCGCAGGGCAACGCCTCCACGGGACTCAGCGTCCCACACCACACCGGCGTCCCCGACGTCTACGACTGCCTGATCGACAGCGTGCCGCTGGAGGAGGTCGCGCAGGCCGTCGAGGGCATCCCGAATCTCTGGTGTGTACCGGCCACGATCGACCTGGCCGGTGCCGAGATCGAGTTGGTGTCCGTGGTCGCCCGGGAGTCCCGACTGGGTCGGGCCATCGCCGGGTACCCCGGCCATTTCGACTACATCTTCATCGACTGCCCGCCCTCGCTCGGCCTGCTGACCGTCAACGCGCTGGTCGCCGCGCAGGAGGTCCTGATCCCGATTCAGTGCGAGTACTACGCGCTGGAGGGTCTCAACCAGCTCATCAACAACATCAACCTGGTCCGCCAGCACCTCAACCCGAAGCTTGAGGTCTCCACCATCCTGCTCACCATGTACGACCGCCGCACCCGGCTGGCCGACGCGGTGGAGCAGGACGTCCGGAATCATTTCGGCGACAAGGTGCTCCAGGCCGTGATCCCCCGGAATGTGCGGGTCTCCGAGGCGCCGAGCTACGGGCAGTCCGTGATGACCTACGATCCCGGTTCGCGGGGGGCGACGAGCTACTTCGAAGCCGCCCAGGAGATTGCCGAGCGTGGCGTCAAGGAGCCGGTGAACCGGAATGCGTAGTGCGGAGAAGTCGCTGGGAGGCATCGCATGAAGAACCGTCCTCGCGGCGGTCTGGGCCGAGGGCTCGGGGCACTGATCCCGACCGCACCGGTGGAGCCGGCCGCACCGGCGACCGGTGAGTCGGAGGCTGCTGCCCCGGCGACGGCGGGAGCTGTCACGCCGACGCCCTCGGCGGCCGGGACGCCCGTCGCTCCGACGGCGGAGTCCGGGCCACAGTTGAGCCCGGTGCCGGGGGCCCGGTTCGCCGAGATCCCGGTCGACACGATCGTGCCGAACCCGAAGCAGCCGCGTCAGGTCTTCGACGAGGAGGCGCTGGAGGAGTTGAAGACCTCCATCCAGGAGGTCGGCTTCCTGCAGCCGATCGTGGTACGTCAGCTCGACGGCGAGAAGTACGAACTCGTCATGGGTGAGCGGCGCTGGCGGGCGGCGCTGGCGGTCGGCCGGGACACCATCCCGGCCATCGTCCGGGACACCAAGGATGACGCGATGCTCCGGGACGCGCTGCTGGAGAACATCCACCGCGCCAACCTGAACCCGCTGGAAGAGGCGGCCGCGTACCAGCAGCTCCTGGAGGAGTTCGGCGCGACCCACGAGGAACTCGCCCGCCGCATCGGTCGCAGCCGGCCCCAGATCTCCAACACGATCCGGCTGATGAACCTCCCGGCGCAGGTGCAGCGGCGGGTCGCCGCCGGCGTACTCTCCGCCGGCCATGCCCGCGCGCTGCTGAGCCTGGACGACGCTGAGGCACAGGAACAGCTCGCACTCCGAATCGTCGCCGAGGGGATTTCGGTACGGGCGACCGAGGAACTGGTGGCCCTGGCGCTGGCCGACGGGCCGGCGAAGACCCCGGCCGCCAAGCGCCGATCCAAGCCGCACGCCCCGGCGCTGACCGACCTGGCCGACCGGCTCTCCGACCGCTTCGACACCCGCGTGAAGGTCGACATCGGCCGGAGCAAGGGAAAGATCACCATTGAGTTCGCCACGGTCGACGACCTGGAGCGGATCGTGGGGATCATCGGGGTCGGGCAGGAGGAGCAGCCCGAGGAGTGAGCCGACTCCCTCGGCGCTCGGCCGCGTGGTCCTGCCAGGACCACGCGGCCGATCTGTTTCACCGGGTCACCGTCGGCGCGCGACCGCCACAGGGCTCACAGGAGGGCCGGCATGGGTGATCTGCTGTCCGTGCCCGGGATCCACTCCTCGGTGGCCGTACCGGGCCACTGAGACCCCTTCCCGCCCGGGTGGTGCCGCCCCTTCGATTGGCGGCCGCCGCCGAACGTGGCCTCCGGGGCAACTGACCGGGCACGACCTCGTTCCGAACACCTGGCGCTCGTTCTGCCACCGCCTGGCCGAGGTCGCGGGGGAGCGCCGTTTCACGTGAAACAGCGCATTCGACAGGTGCAGGTCCGGCACCGCTCGGTACCACCGGAGTCAGCGGCACCCGGTGGCCCACCCGGGGGCACAGCGAAGGTCCCTCGGCCAGAGCAGTCAGATCGCTGGAGAGGCCGGCCGGGCCCGCGGGGTGCGGGGGTCGACGGCGTGCCCTCGAACCCGCCCCTCCTCCCCGCTCCTGTCCGACAGCGTGACCGACGCCGGGACTCCGCTCCCCGGGTCGACCAATCGTTCCGGCTGGGGGTGGCCGGCTTCTCGTCCGGGTCCGGTGCGCCGCCCGGGCGCTGCCGAGCGCAACGAGCAGGGCACCGCACGCCGAGCCGGGCGCTGTCGGTACTCGAGAGCGAGGAACCAGCGTGCCAAGGTGGCGTGTTCGTCCCCGGGGACCGGCCGTCCCGTTGCCTCTCTTGGCGGCGGCACCAGTCCAGTTCGAGCCACCCGCTGCGGTCGCTGCGTCCAGGACCGCCACCTCTTGGCGGCGGCAAATGGGCACCTGAAGCCGGCGGGGGATCGGCCGTTTCACGTGAAACGGCCCGGTGGGGGCTCCCGGCCGTTTCACGTGAAACGCGCTCCTCAGGCTCGCCCGGCACCGGCGCGGCGCGGATGGCGGACCAGTGATCCGGCCGCTCGGCCCGCCCAGCAGCGTCAGTCCGGGGCGTCCCTGCTGATCGCCTCCGCCACGGCGCCCTGGCCGAGTGCCGGTGTCGCATGGACCATTCCGGCGGAGCGCCTCCGTGACGCTGCTCCGGCTCAGTGTCGGGTGCGCGTGGAGCGCTCCGCTGGAGGAGCGCCGGGCCCCGCACAGGTGGACTCGACCCGGCTGGGAGAGAGGCGACCGAGGGGCTGGGACCGGTCAGCCCGCGCGGCTCGGTGACTCCCCGGGGCCGGCCAACGCTGCCTCGCGCGGTCGATGCCGGTCAACGGCATGTTGTCGACTTCTCGACACCTCGCCGGTTGCTCGTCGCCCCGTACGTCGCCGGAGAGCCGCCGACACGCCGTGTCCCGTTAGCCGTCCCCGGCGAGCCGCCGGCAGGCTCGACCACCTGCCGTGCAGGTCTCGGAAAGCCGGGCCCCGAGGCGGTGCCGATCCGGGACTGGTTCGTTAGGAAGAGTGGGTTGAGCGGCGGGCACGGGAGCAGTAGGAACACCCGGTCGGCTGTTCCTAAGTTATCCACAGCGGTTTTCCACAGGCACCCCCCGTTTCACGTGAAACAGCGCTGAGAAACGTGCGCTGACCTGTGGATGACACGGCGTGGTGGTGATCTCAGCGGCCTGTGGACAACGGGGTGGACAAGGCCGTACGGCGGCGAGCGAGGCTTGCCGGTCGACCCCGGTCTGATCGACGCTGAGCGTTGCTGCGGCTCCAGGCGACGAGCGGCTGATCGGGTAGGGACAGAGGGTCCTCGTCTCGGTTAGGGTCAGCGTCGTGCAGGACACCCCTCCCTCAGTTCCGGACTTCACCCAATGGCCCTCCTTTCCCTTCGAGGGCGCCCTTCGCGTCAAGCAGCTCGACGAGCCTGTCCCGGTCGAACCTCCGCGCCGCGGAGAGGAAAATCGGGAATGCACCGCCTGCAACGCCCCCGACGAGGCCTACATCTGGGTGGGTGAGCGGTGGCGGGTGCGGGCGATGGACCGCCCCACCGGCCTGCCGATGGTGCTGATCCTGGAGTCGCGGTCGCATCTCGACCTCGGCGACCTGCCCAACCTGCTCGCCGCCGAGCTGGGGGTGATGACCGTTCGCCTCGAACGGGCCATCCGGTCCCTCGACGACGTCGCCCGGGTCCACGTCAACCGCTGGGGAGACGGCTCGGCGCATCTGCACATGTGGTTCCTCGCGCGGCCGTACGGGCGTCTTCAGCTGCGCGGCACGTTCCTCTCGCTCTGGGATTCGATCCTGCCGCCCATCTCGGAGGCGCGGTGGCGGGAAAACCTCGCGATGGTCGCCGCCTGGCTCGCGGAGTTCGGCGGTCGTCCGTTGGCGGAACCGCCGCGCATCCAATGGCAGGCGCCGTCGAGATTCTCCGTGGCACCGGCAGCGGACGCCGTCGACGAGGAGGAGGAGACCGTCTCCGTCATCGAGGCGGCCGAGGAGATCCCAGAGCCCGCGCCGGAGGGCGAGACCGACGAGGTGCGGGAGGGCGAGACCGACGAGGAGCCGGAGAACAGCTCCCGCGCGGGCTGAGACCGGGCCGGACGGCGGTCGGTTTCCCGCGAGACCGGCGGCCGAGGCCTCAGCGGGAGTAGCGAGCGGGTCGGCGCACCGCAGGGCTCCGGGGAGGGCGCCAGCCGACCGTCCGGGCCGAGGGTTTTCCGAGAGAGCAGCAGAGCCTCTACCCGAGACCGATCAGGGGCGGCGGGCGGCGGCCCGGGTCACCAGCGTCCCGAGCACCCGGCCGAAGTCCAGGGCGGACGCCTGGATGGCCAGCGGCAGCAGCGACGTCTCCGTCATCCCCGGGGAGACGTTGACCTCCAGCACGTGCGGCTGCCCCGAGGCGTCGACGATCAGGTCGACCCGGGAGAGATCGCGCAGGCCGAGCGCGGTGTGCGCGGCGAGCGCCACCTCGGCCACCCGCTCGGTCACCTCCGGGTCGAGGCGGGCCGGGGCGTGCCAGGTGGTCCGGCCGGCGGTGTAGCGCGCGGCATAGTCGTAGACACCGTTGCGGGGAACGATCTCCACCGGGGGCAGCGCCTGCGGACCCTCGCCGAGGTCGAGCACCGACACCGCCACGTCCATGCCGGGCACGTAGCGCTCGACCAGGGCCGTCTGGTCGTACGCGAAGCAGCCCACCATCGCGGCCGGGAGCGACCCCGCGTCCCGGACCACCGCGGCGCCCAGTCCGGAGCCGCCCTGCGCGGGCTTGACCATCAGCGGCAGGCCCAGCCGGTCGACGATCCGGTCCAGCACCGCCACCGCACCCAACTCGGAGAAGCGGTCGTGCGGCAGGGCCACCCAGTCCGGGGTGGGAATGCCGGCCTCGCGGAGCATCGCCTTCGCCGACGGCTTGTCCCAGGCGAGCCGGGAGGCACGGGCGTCGCAGCCGACGTAGGGGACGTCGCAGAGGTCGAGCACGCCGCGCAGCGAGCCGTCCTCGCCGGTGGCACCGTGCAGGGCGATCACCACCGCGTCCGGTGGATCGGCCGCCAGCGCCGGCAGCAGGGCCACGTCGGCGTCCCGCAGTTCCGCCTCCACGCCGACCGCCCGCAGCGCGTCGAGCACCCGGCGGCCGGACCGGAGCGAGACGTCCCGCTCGTAGGAGAGCCCGCCGGCGAGCACCAGCACGTGCAGTTCGGCGGCGATGCCGGGGTCGGTCACGAGAGTCCGGGCAGCGGAGGTGACAGCCATGCGGGAATCATGCCAAGTCGGGACCCGGCGCGTCGGAGCCGGCCTGCCGGCGTCGCACGCCGGACCCACCGACCGTCCCGAAGACCCGGCGCATGGCGATGTCCTGCTCCATCACGCCGGCCAGCCGGCGCACACCCTCCCGGATCCGCTCCGGCGGCGGGAAGGAGAAGTTGAGCCGCATGTTGCCGCCGCCCGTGCCGTCGGCATAGAAGCCGGTGCCCGGCACGTACGCCACCCGGGCGGCGATGGCCCGCGGCATCATCGCCTTCGAGTCGAGGCCGTCCGGCAGGGTCGCCCAGACGAAGAGGCCGCCGCCGGGAGTGGTCCAGGTCGTGCCGGCCGGCATCAGGTCCGCCAGCGCGGCCAGCATCGCGTCGCGGCGCTCCCGGTAGACCTCCCGGTACACCTTCAGCTGCTCCCGCCAGGGCATCGTGCCGAGATACGTGGAGACGGCCGCCTGGGCGTACCCGCTGGGGCAGAGGATCTGCGCCTCGCTGGCGATGACCAGCTTGTCGCGGACCGCGTGCGGGGCCAGAATCCAGCCGACCCGCAGGCCGGGGGCGAAGGTCTTGGAGAAGGTGCTCAGGTAGAAGACCCCCTCGCGGCGGCGGGCCCGCAGCGGCGCGGGCGCCTCCCCCTCGAAACCGAGCTGGCCGTACGGGTCGTCCTCCACCACCAGCAGCCCGGCACGCTCGCAGATGTCGAGCACCCGCTCCCGCCGCTCCTCGCTCAGCGTCACGCCGGTCGGGTTCTGGTAGGTCGGGACGGTGTAGAGGAACTTCACCCGCCGCCCGGCGCGGGCCAGGTCGGCGATGGCCGCCTCCAGCGCCTCAGGAATCAGTCCGTCGCCGTCCATCGGCACGTGCACCACCTGGGCCTGGGCGGCCTGGAACACCCCGAGTGCCCCGACGTAGGTCGGGCCCTCGGCGAGCACCACGTCACCCGGGTCCAGGAAGAGCCGGGCCACCAGGTCCAGTGCCTGCTGGCCGCCGACGGTCACCACCACGTCCTCCGGCGAGGCGCCGCAGGCGGCGTCGATGCCCGACAGGGCCATCACCTCGCAGATCCGCTCGCGCAGCTCCGGGGTGCCCTGGCCGATCCCGTACTGCAGGGTGGTCGCGCCGTGCTCGGAGCCGAGCCGGCCGAGCATCTCGCCGACCGCGTCGAGCGGCAGTGCCGCGATGTAGGGCGCCCCACCGGCGAGCGAGACGACCTCCGGCCGGCTGGCCACCGCGAAGAGCGCCCGGATCTCGGAGGCCGTCATCCCCCGGACCCGGCGGGCGTACCGGTCGGTGTAGTCGTCGAGTGTCGTGCCGGTCATGACATCACCTCGATCAGGTGTCGGCGGGGCTGCCGCCCGGTGTGGTACCCGCGATGCCGGCGACCATGGCGGCGCGGGGCCGGTTGGTCGATGGTAGTCCGCGCGGACCCGCACCGGCGGGGTGACATGAGGATGCGTCCACATCCCGGACCGGGCCCTCACCGGCTCGGGTGGGCATTCGCGCGTCCCCTCCCGTACGGTCGGGTAGCGGCGTACGATCGCTCGTCGGGGGCTGGAAAGCGGTGCCGGACCGCGGTGTGTTCCGCCTCCGAGCCTAGTTGTGGGGATGCGCTGATGTCGCGACGTCTGGTCGGTCTGACCCTCGACACCCTGGAAGACCTGCCCCGCCCGTGCCGGCAGTGCGTCTACTGGGAACTGGATCCGGTCTCCGCCGACCGGGCGTGCGCCGCCGGTGACCCCGGGCTGGAGAAGGAGGCCTGGGTCTCCCAGACGCTGCTGGAATGGGGTTCCTGCGGCAAGCTCGCGTACGTCGACGGGATGCCCGCCGGTTTCGTCATGTACGCCCCGCCGGCGTACGTCCCGCGGTCGATGGCCTTTCCGACCTCGCCGGTCTCCGCCGACGCCGCGCTGCTGATGACCGCCAACGTGGTGCCCGCCTTCGCCGGCGGCGGACTGGGCCGGATGCTGGTCCAGGGAGTCGCCCGGGACCTCACCAAGCGCGGCATCAAGGCGATCGAGGCGTTCGGCGACGCCAAGTTCGGCGACGGGGACGACCCGACCCGGGCCTGCGTCGCTCCGGCCGACTTCTTCCTCTCGGTCGGCTTCAAGACCGTCCGCCCGCACCCGCGCTACCCCCGCCTGCGGCTGGAGTTGCGCACCGCGCTGAGCTGGAAGTCCGACGTCGAGTACGCGTTGGAGAAGCTGCTCGGCTCGATGAGCCCGGAGACCCTGCTACGCCCGGTGCGCCCGGCCCCGGCCACCCGGTCCAGCGGCGTCTGAGGGCCGCCTCAGTCGACCACCGTGCCGGCGGCCACCACCGCGCGCAGCTCGCTCACGTCGATCGAGCCGGTCGGCACGTCCCGCTCGATCGGGAAGTACATCCGCTGCACCGCGGCGACGATCGCCTCGACCACCCGGTCCCGGAACCGGGGGTCGACCAGCCGGGCGCGGTCCTCCGGTGAGGTCAGGTAGCCGACCTCGACCCGGACCGCCGGCATCCTGGTCAGCCGCAGCAGGTCCCACGTCTTGGCGTGGGTACGGCAGTCCCGCAGCCCGGTCCGGGCCACGATCTCCCGCTGCACCAGTCCGGCCAGGCGTTCCCCGGTGGCCGAGGTGACGCCGTTGTCGGTGCCGTAGTGGTACGTCGCCACCCCGTTCGCCGCCGGGTTGGCGTGGCCGTCGGTATGCAGCGAGATGAAGACGTCGGCGCCGAGCGAGTTGGCCAGCTGCGCCCGGTCGGCGTCGGGCAGGCAGGTCTCCGGGGCCGGGCCGCGGGTGAGCTGCACACGTACGCCGGCTGCGGCGAGCCGGCCCTCCAGCCGGCTGGCCAGGTCGTGGACGAGGTCCGCCTCGGTCCAGCGCATCGGGCCGTCCGGCACCACCTCCCCCGGGTCGGTGCCGCCGTGCCCGGGGTCGATGACCACCGTCCGGCCGACCAGCGTCGGTCCGGCCTGCCGGATCGCGTCGGATTCGCGTAGCCACTGCGGGCGCCCGCCCACCACCTTCCGGCCGAGGCGGCGCAGCGCGCCCATGGTGTGCGGGCCGCAGGCGCCGTCCGGCTTGAGCCCCATCTCCCGCTGGAACTGGGCGACCGCGCGGGAGGTGCGGATCCCGTAGATGGCGTCGGCGCGACCCGCGTCGTAGCCCATCTCCAGGAGGCGTTCCTGGAGCGACCGGACGTCCTCGCCGATCAGCGGCTCGGGCACGGCGTGGTACAGCGTGCGGGCGCCGAGCCGCCAGCGGGCCGCGTCCAGCGCCTGCCAGGTCTCCGTGCCCACCCGGCCGTCCACGCTCAGGCCACGGGACTGCTGGAACGCACGGACGGCGCGTTCCGTCGCCACGTCGAATTCGTCGCCGTGAACGCCGGACGGGAGCAGTTCCAGGCCGGTGAGGACGGTACGGATCTCCGTCACCGCGGGTCCCCGGTCACCGGGTCGGATCGGACGCACACGCGACCCCCTCTGCGCGGATGCTGGCTGGCCGGCCCCCGCGGTCGCCCGAGGCGAGACCCTGCGGATGCTTACGGAGCGTACCGTGATCGGTCACCGGCCGACTCCGGGTTAGCGCAGGTCAGCGGTCCCGGCGGTGGACGTCGACCGAAAGCGGGAACCCCCGGGCCCGGGGTCGGGCACGGGGGTTCCGCGGGGGGACTCGACTCAGAGCGCCGATTCGATGAGCTTGACCAGCTCGCCCTTCGGCTTGGCGCCGGCGATGGACTGCACCGGCTCGCCGTTCTTGAAGACGGTGAGGGTCGGCACGGACATCACCCGGTAGGCCCGGGCGGTCTCGGGGTTCTCGTCGATGTTGAGCTTGACGATGGTGACCTGGTCACCCATCTCGCCCGCGATCTCTTCCAGCAGCGGCGACACCTTGCGGCACGGCCCGCACCACTCCGCCCAGAAGTCCACCAGAACCGGCTTGTCGGACTTCAGCACGTCGCTCGCGAAGCTCGCGTCGGTGACCGCCTGAGACGAAACTCGGCCTCAGCCACGTGTGCGGCAGCGTCCCGGCGGAGCCGGGACACGGTGGTTTCCGGGCATGGTGGTGGGCTTGCCGCTGGTGGCGGGGTGCGGCAAGCTGGGTGCTGGTG